>JBBSEE010000080.1:0-8194 GCA_038239995.1 Chloroflexia bacterium
CCCGAACCCAGCTACATCGCTTCACAAGTGGACAGCATCAGCCCCCTGTCGCAAACCGTCAATGACCGCCTGTTCGCGCAGGGCAGTTACAGGGTAATGTACCCCGGCAGGGTTGCTACCTTCAGTGATGTTACCCTCGGTGCTGGTTTCCAGAACCCCAATGCGATTGGAAACTGGAATGTGGGCTGGCAATCGGGGGAGCCAGATGTTATCTTGCCCGATGGCACTATTGACTTCAGCCAATACAAGGTGCAGATAGCCGCTTTCGGGGCAGTCTCCACTGGCGATGTCTTCAGCAACCTACTGCTAAATGGCGGGGAGTTGAATCGGGTCCACGCCTTCGTAATCGACTACCGACAGGGCACCTTCTGGGAGGAGCTACAGACCCAGTACCCGGCTAGCTTCTTCCTTCGCCCCCACGACTACTCCATTGCGTGGGTGGATACCTCGCGACACGGCGGGCCAGAGGTACAGACTGGCTGCGCTCACCCCTTCGACATCGTGTTCTATATTGACGGCATCGAGGTGGGCAAATATACCAACGGCACCACCTCCTTTAGCACCTTTACTCTCGGTGCCTTGCAAGGTGGTCCCCAAGTCGGTGTTGATACGCGGCTCAACGCCAAGCGTTGCACCGCACCGGAGCCAACCCAGTTGTTTGCTGGGATGTCCAACCCTGACGCGGGCAACTTGACCGTTGCCAACTCCAACATCCCGCCCGTGCCGCTGAATATGACGCTACGCGGGATGAGCATCCAGCCCATTCATGACCACAATTAGGGAAGGGTTAGTCCCCAACCATCTTATCACGAGGCCACCGCAGAAACATCGCGGTGGCCTCGCTGCTGCACTTCGGCTTATCGGCTATGCCTGTGTGCTGCGCTGGCGCAACCATGACCATACCCCATGTCGGGGCGCGAGTAGCAGGGCTAGCATGAAGACGAAGGTAGCGAACAGCACGATTGCCCCCCCCGCTGCGACCTTGATGTAGAAGCTGATATATAGGCCGACCATCCCTTCTGCCGCCCCCAGCAGCCCCGCGATTACCATCATCTTGGGCAGACGGTCGGTAGTCAGCCGCGCGGTCGCTGCCGGGGTGACTAGCATCGCCAGCACGAGGATGTTGCCCAACGCCTGCAAGCTAACCACCACCGCGAGGGCAATCAGTACGATGAGGCCGAGGTCGAGCAGGCTGAGGTTGAAGCCCATCGCCGCCGCCATGCCGCGGTCGAAGCTCGCCAGCAGGAACTCCTTGTACATCAGCACTACCGACCCAATCACTACCACCCCCACAATCAGGGTCAGGATGATGTCGTTGACGCTCACCCCCAGCACATCGCCAATCAGGATGGTGGTCAGGCTGGAGGTGTAGTTGCGCTGGCTACTGAGCAGCACGATGCCGAGTGCAAACGCCCCCGCGAAGATGATGCCAATCGAGGAGTCCTCACTGATACGCCGATTCTGGGACAGCAGCGCGATGATTACCCCGATGAGGATGGCGGCGACCAGCCCGCCGAGGAACACGCTTTGGCCCAGTAGGTAGGCGACCACCACGCCGGGCAGAATGCCGTGCGAGAAGGCATCACCGAGGAAGGCGAGACCGCGCAGCACCACGTAGCAGCCGATCACCCCGCAGATGAGGCCGACTAGCGCGGTTTCCACCATACCGTTGCGGATGAAGCTGTAGCTGAGGGGGTTGGTCAGGCAATACCACACCCCACCCTCCTGCATACACTGGCTTATCTGGTCGAACAAGGTCGCCTCCCGTGCTTAGGTTGGCCCATTATACCCTATCTACGGCTGAGGTGCGACGGTGGGCAGGGGTTGGCCCAGCATCCCGGCAATCATCAGGTCGGTATCGTAACGCATCATCTTCAGGTAGGTGTCGCCGGGGCTGCCCGCCGCGCCGAGGGTGTCGCCATACAGCTTGCCGTTCACCACCGTCACGCCAGTATCGCCCGCGATTTGCTGCGCCAGCTTGGGATTGATGCTGCTTTCGAGGAAGATAGCCTTGACCTGCTGTTGCCTAATCTTCGCCTCCAGCGCGGTGATGTCCTGCGCCGAGGGGGCATAGTTGGTGTCCAGCGCGGGGATGACGCTGCCCACGAAGTTAATCTGGTAGCGTTCAATGTAGTAGCCGAACGCATCGTGATTAGTGACTAGCTTGCGGTCGGCAGGGTGGGGGAGCTTGTTCGCCCATGCACTCTTGATGTAGCTATCGAGGTCATCAAGCTGGCGACCATACTGCTGCTCGTTCGCTTGGAAGGTGGCCGCGTCCGCGCTGTCCAGCTTGGTGGCAGCGATGACCATATTGTGAGCCATCTGCTTGGCGTTCTGCGGGTTGAACCAAATGTGGGGGTCGCCCGCCGGGTCGCCCGCATCGCCCTTGCGGAGGGCCACCCCTTGACTGCAATCCACCACCATTGCTCTCGTTCCGCTGCTGGCGATGAGCTTGTCCATCCACTTCTCAAGCTCCACCCCGCTGCGGAGGATGAGGTCAGCGTCGGCCAGCTTCTTGGCATCATCGGCGGTCGGGCCGTACTCGTGGGGGTCGGCATCGGCGGTGAGGATACCGGCCAGTTCCACCTTGTCGCCCAGCACGTTCTTGGCGAGGTCTTGTAGTTGGGTGGTCGTTGCCACCACCCTCAGTCGCTTGCCCACCGCTGTACCGCTGGTGGACGCAGCATCGCCGCCGCAGCCCGCCAAGCTGAGGGTGAATATGATTGCCAGTAGCACCATCCCCCTTGTCTGCTTATACCCTGATTGCATCATTGTAATTGCCTCCTTTTAGTGTTATGTTGTGATACTGAGTATCATATGGGGACGAATAAAACAGCCGGGCGGCCATTGCTTGGGCGTAGGCAGCTGCTGCTCTACATACCCCTTTTAACTGCACTAGCATATTAGCTGCATTAGCAGATATGCCACCTCGCAGCTATGGCATTATACCGCAGCACAAGCCTGCTGTCAATACTGAGTATCAATAAGCGTTGGGTTGTTGCCAAGTTGGCGAGGCGTTATGGCGTAATGATGAAGAGGAGCCAGTAAATGTGGTAAAATGCACTATGCCTACCCCGACCCCCCCTAGCGGCATCGTCACCTTCCTGTTTGCCGACCTCGAAGGACATACGCGGCTGTGGGAGCAGTATCCCCATGCCATGCCACAGGTGTTTGCCCACTATCAGGCCCTCGTGCAGGGGACGATATTGCAGCAACACGGTCACAGCTTCCAGACGGTTGGCGACGTATACTATGCTGCCTTCGCGGTGGCCGCCGATGCGCTGGGGGCGGCGGCGGCGATACAGCAGGGGATGCACGCTGCCGATTGGGGCGAGGTGGGGGCGATGAAAGCGCGGGTCGCCCTACACACCGGCGCGGCGGAGTGGCAGGGCGACCATTATTACGCCCATTATACGCTTAATCGTTTGTCTCGCATCCAACAAGCGGGACACGGTGGGCAGATACTCCTCTCCGCAGCCACCAGCGAACAAATCAGCGGCCCTTTGCCGGTTGGCCTGTCCCTGCGCGACCTCGGCGAACGGCAACTGCGTGACCTTGCCAGCCGCGAACATCTCTACCAAGTGCTGGTCGCCGACCTACCCCAAGAGTTCCCCCCGCTGCGTACCATAGACCGCCGCACCAGCCTGCTGCTCGCCCAGCCCAACCCCTTCATCGGGCGGCAGCGCGAGTTGCAGGCGATTGGTGGTCTGCTGCGGGGGGAAGATGTCCGCCTCGTCACCCTGCTCGGCCCCGGCGGCACTGGTAAGACGCGGCTGGCCTCAGCGGTGGCGGAGGGGTTGCTCGATGAGTTCGCCGATGGGGTCTTCTTTGTGCCGCTGGCGGCGATTAGCGAACCCCGCTTGGTGGTAGATGCGATTGCAGTCGCGTTGGGGGTGGGCGAACGTAGCGGTAAAACCATGATGGATACGCTCAAGATACTCCTTGCCACGCGGCAGATGTTGGTGGTGCTGGACAATTGCGAGCAGGTCGTCGCCGCCGCCCCACTGGTGGCCGAACTGTTGGCCGCTGCCCCCGGCCTGAAGATACTTGCCACCTCCCGCCAGCCGCTCGGCCTTGCCAATGAGCGTCGCTATGAGGTGCCGCCCTTGCAATTGCCTGCCCCGCAGAGCTTGCTCACCGTAGAGCAGTTGCAGGGCTACGAGGCGGTGGCCCTGTTCGTGCAGCGAGCCGAGGCAGCACAGCGCGGTTTTCAGCTTACCCCCGACAATGCAGCGGTGGTGGCGGCAATCTGTATCCGACTGGACGGCTTGCCGCTGGCGATTGAACTGGCCGCCGCGCAGGTACGGGCCTTTAGCCCCGTTACGCTACTGGCCCGCCTCAACGACCAGTTGCTCACCCTCAAGGCCGGGGAGCGGGACCGGCCCAGCCGCCACCAGACCCTGATGCAAGCGATTGATTGGGGCTATAACCTGCTCGATGCCACCGCCCAACGGCTGTTCCGCCGTCTCGCCGTGTTCGTGGCGGGGGCGGATGAGGCGGCGGTGACCGCTATCTGCCTTGCGGATGAGCCAAGCGGGAATAGCAGGCTAGCGGGGTTGGCCGAACTGGTGGATAAGAGCTTGCTCAGGCTGGAGCCGGGGGTGGCCGACGAGCCGCGCTACCAGATGCTAGCGACTATCCGCGAGTATGCGCTGCTGCGATTGGAGGAGAGTGGGGAAGGGGCGGATTTGATGGCCCAGTACACCGGATACTTCCTCAGCCTCGCGGAACAGGCCGAGCCAGAGATACGGGGGGCACATCAGAGCGAATGGCTAGCCCGCCTCGCCCAAGAGCATGACAACCTCCGTCACGCGCTGGCATGGGGGCTGGAACACCAGCTTGCTACTGCCCTCAAGCTGGCCGCCTCATTGTGGCGGTTTTGGGAAATACGTGGTTACTTCTCCGAGGGCCGCGCCGCCCTTACCGTCGCGCTGAACCGCAACCCGCACGCCGCCCCCGCCGACCGCGCCAAGGCTATGAATGGCGCAGGCAATCTCGCTATCTTGCAGGGCGATTACCCCGCCGCCCGCAACTTCTACGAGCAGGCCCTAGACTTGCGCCGCCAGTTGGCCGACCAGCGGGGCATCGCTGCCGCCCTGAACAATTTGGGCAATGTCGCATCAGCGCAGGCTGATTACGCGGCGGCCCGCACCTTTTACGAAGAGAGCCTAAAGATTAAACGCCAGTTGGGTGACAAACCGCTGATTGCCTCCACCCTCTACAATCTAGGGGTCGTGGCCCATACGCAGTGTGATTACCCTGCCGCGCATTCCCTATACGCGGAGAGTTTGGCGATTCGGCAAGAGATTGGCGATGAGCGTGGCAGTGCGGTGGTGACTCGTAGCTTGGGTGAAGTAGCCCTGCATCAAGGTGACTACGCGCTGGCCCAAACCCGCTATCAGGAGAGCCTTGCCATCTGCCAGCGGTTGGGCGACCGGAGCGGCACCGCCGAAGCACTGGACGGCCTCGGCATCGTGGCCTACTGTCAAGCCGATAACCCCCAAGCGGTTCGCTTCTACACTGAGGCCCAAATCATTAGCCGCGAACTAGGCTACGGCATCCAAGAGGCATATTCTTACCTGCATCTAGGCAATGTGGCACGGGTAATGGGCGACTTTGCCAAAGCCACATCCCTATTGAAGCAGGGACTAAGCCTGTTTTGGAAGATTGGGCATCAGCCGGGGGTGGTGGACGGGTTGATTAGTTTGGGGATTGTGCTAGGGAATGGGGAGAGCGAGGGTGAGGCGGGGCGGGCGGTACGGCTATTGAGCAGCGGCCCCGCCCTGCGCCCCATCATCAACTGGTTGGCGACTGAGCGGGCCGCGTTCGACCTCGCCCTCGAACGCGGCCGGGTGCGGCTGTCGCCGTTTGCTTTCGAGCTAGCCCAGCGCGAAGGGGTGGCGATGAGCATCGAGCAGGCGGTTGCCTATGCCTTGGCCGAGGATGAGGCGGATTACTTGGCAAGCGTCACTTCGACCCCTGCCGCGCTGCATCGCTCCCGCTCTTAGGATGGTTGTAGGGTGTAAGTTACCGTCACGACGGGGCCGTCTATGCCACTGCCGGAGGGCAGAATCACGGTGTAGCCGCTCGGCGCGGTGGCGGAGTAGCTGTTGGTCTTGCCCTCCACGCTGTTCCACACGAGGGTTACGGGTGCATCGGTGTCGCTCATCTGGTATGTCACCGTGCCACTGGCATTATTGCCACCGGCGGGGGTATCAGACTCCCAATGATGGGGGGTAATTTGGTCGGTTACGCTAGGGCCGATGTTGGTCGGCGGGGGCGTAACCCACTCGCCTTTGGTGCTGGCGGCGGTCAAGGTCAGGGTCGAGCTGGTCTTGTTTTGGAACACCACGGTGACGCTTCGGGTCGGCATCTATGCTCCTCCTTTAGGTTTAGGGCGAACAGCCAGATAGTCGCATCCGTTCCCCCGCCCGCGGCTGGTTGTAACTAGATGCGCGGGTATATATTACAACGGTTGGGTTACGATTGCAACCCACCATCAGCAGGGGCGCATCGGTTAAGATGCGCCCCTGTCGCTTTAATCTTTGATGTTTTGTCTTTAATCTGGTCAATGCGGTACCCTCCCTTTGTTCACGATTTGGCACATTTCGTCGCGGCGGATGTTGTTGTTGGGGCGGAAAGTGCCATCCGCATAGCCGTTGACCACATTCTTGGCGTGGGCGGTTTCGATGTAGGCGTAGGCGAAGTGCGTGGTTGGCACATCGCTGAACGAGGGGTTGGGCGGGCTAATCAAGTCGTAATTGGCCGCGACTACCACCAGCTTGGTTAGCTCGGCGCGGGTGATGGCACGGTTGGGCAAGTAACAAGGGTAGGCGACCCCATTGGCGGCGCAGGTGGCAGGGTCGTAGCCGCCCAGCACGCCATACTCATAGCCACTCTCGATGTAGGTGTAAGCGTAGTAGGTGGGCGGTACATCGGTGAAGTCGGGGGTTTCGGGGGTAATCTGCCAGATACCGAAGCCTAGTACCACTACCTTGGCGAACTGGGCGCGGGTGGCGGTGCTGCTCGGCCCGAAGTGGTTGCCATCCAGCCCGTTCACCGTATGGTTGCAGTACAGGCGGGTGATGCTGCTGTAGAAGATATTGCCGTTGATGTCCACGAAGGGATTGTAGCAGGGCGTGGGGGTGGCGGTCGGGGTAAAGGTGCGCGTCGCGGTGGTGGTCGGGGTGCTGGTGGGCGGCGTGCCGGTGGGGGTGATGGTGGGGGTGGGTAGTTGCGGCTTGCACTTGCCCGCGCTGCCCGCGCCGTAGATGGCGGCGAACTCGCTACCCGCTAGGGCACGATTGAACAACTCTACCTCGTCGAGTACACCGCGCAGGTAAATCCCACCGAACGGTTGGGGGGCACCTAGCCGCAAGGTGGCGACGTTGGTGATGCTGCCCGCGCGGGCGGTGGGATTGTAGGTGCCAACTAGCACGCCGTCCACGTACAGCTTCAGCCCAGTGGAGCTAGTGCGCTGCACGCTGACAGCGACGAGGTGCCAGTTGCCGTCACCCACGTTCGGGCCGGAGAAGGCGATATAGTTGGACCAGCCACTGCTGTCGGCCAGTTGGAAGCCCAGCTTGCCGTTGTACAGGTACATGGCGTAGCCGAGGGGGAAGAAGGGGGTGCCAGCCCGCTTATCCAGCAGCAGCACTGGCCCCGGTCGCTTCAGGGTCTTCACCCACATATCAATCGAGAGGTCGCCTTGACCGAAGTTGAGGGTGGGGCTGTTGGCCGCTTGCACCATCGAGGTCGCCCCATTGAAGTTGAGGCCGCCCGCTACCTTGCCGGGGATGGGGGCGGGACCACCCAGCCACGTTCCGGTGTTGGCGTTGGCGATTTCGGCGGAGATGGGGCCGGATAGCTCATCCAACGGATACCATGCCACCATGTTCGATGGCGGAGTTACGCAGCCACCATGAGTCGGGGTCGCGGTCGGCGTGTCGGTGGCGCAGCCAATCGCCGGTGAGCAAGTTGGGGTGGCGGTTGGCGTGTTGGTGCTACAAGGCGCAGGGCCGCAGGAAGTTGGAGTTGGGGTTGGGGTATCAGTGCCGCATTGCAGGCCCGGATGACAAGTCGGGGTCGGGGTTGGGGTGTTGGTGGCACAAATCTGGCCCGGTATGCAGGTCGGGGTCGGAGTCGCGGTCGGGGTGCTGGTGCCACAGTTGCCGGTGCAGACGGTGGGAGTTAC
>JBBSEE010000081.1:0-8144 GCA_038239995.1 Chloroflexia bacterium
CACCCCCGCGCAATGGGCGGCGGTCGAGGCGTTGAGTAACCCACAGAGTGAGCAGGCGGTGCAGATGATGCTGGCGGAATACGACAAGCGGCGGCGGTTCATCGTGGACGGCTTCAACCGCATTGGCCTAAGCTGCTTTGAGCCGCGTGGCGCGTTCTACGCCTTCCCTAGCATCAAGTCCACCGGCCTGAGCGACACCGAGTTCAGCGAACGGCTGATTATGGAGCAGAAGGTGGCGATGGTGCCGGGCAGCGCGTTCGGGCCGAGCGGGGCGGGCTACGTGCGGGCCGCCTACGCCGCCAGCATGGACAACATCGCCGAGGCCCTGCGGCGGGTGGAGCGGTTCATCGGCAACTTGTAGGCTAGCGGAAAAGTGAATGAGGCGAAGCAAGGGGCGCATCAACAGTGCGCTCTTTACTTTTGCCTTCTTCGCATCGCTGTGCTATAATCCCCCCCATGCCGCATCTTACAGGGGTAAGGCGCAGCAGACCCTTGTCTAACGTTCATACCGTTTAGCACTCGCAACAGGAAGGAAGCATCGGCAGATGAAGAAGGTAAGCAGTAAGCTCAATCGCTGGCTAATGGTCGCGGTTCTCGCCGCCCTACTGATCAGCGCCGGTTTCGGTCTCTACGCCAACCTCAGCACCCCCAGCGGCAGTGCCCCCCGCCAGCCGCTAGCCCTGAACCGCAATGAGCCGGATAAGTATGTGGCCGAGCCGGGCGAGAGCGATGGCGGCGAAGGCTCGTCGCTACTCAGCACTATGGATTACTGGAACACCCGCCTCACCTACCCCACCGGCAAGTTTGACGGTGCGTGGCTACAGGATGCGGTGCAGCAGGACAAGGCGGTGGCACGGGCCATCCCCGCGGGGCAGAAGACCTACCAACGCCCCGCCAGCTCCCCCCTCGGCCTTGACCCCAACGGCTTTACCTCGCTCGGCCCCCAACCAGAGCAAAGCACCGGCTGTCAAGGCTGCTACCCCTACGGCCATGTATCAGGGCGGGTCAACTCCATGGTGATTGACCCGGTGAACACCAACGTCGCCTACCTCGCCTCGGTTGGCGGGGGGGTGTGGAAGACCACCAACTGTTGCACCAGCGCGACCACATGGACTGTGACCACCGACGACCCCGCCATTTCGATTGCCTCGATTGACGACCTCACCATTGACCCCACCAACCACAATGTGGTCTATGCGGGTACCGGCGACCTCAACTATGGCTCGTTCTCGATGGGCAGCAATGGCATCCTCAAGAGTACCAACGCAGGGGCAAGCTGGCAGCAACTCGCCACCAGCGTGTTCACCCCCACCTACCCTGAACCAGCCGGTCAATTCCCCCAGTACCAAGCGGTGGGCAAGATTCGGGTTGACCCCCGCAACGGCAACAACGTCGCAGCGGGCACCAAGAACGGGGTGTTCTTCTCCTACGACGGTGGCAACAACTGGACCGGCCCTTGCCTGCCCGATGCCTTCCCCACCCAGCGGCAAGACATCACCGGCATGATTATGCGGGACAACAACACTAGCACCGACCTGTACGTGGCAATCGGCACCCGCGCCTTCAGCACCACCGTGCAGTACAACCTTGCGGAGAACGGCGCGAACGGCATCTACAAGACCACCATGCCCACCAGCGGTTGCCCGGCTAGCTGGTCGTTGCTGAACAACGGCTGGCCCGCAGGCACCGGCAGCGGTATCCCCACCTATCAGGGTGGTGGCGACCAACTAGGCCGTATTGACCTTGCCATCGCCCCCAGCAACTCTAACTATATCTACGCCCAAGTGCAGAGCATCCCCACACATGGGCAACTCGGTGTGTGGCGCACCACTGATGGTGGCACCACATGGACGCAACGCTCCACCGTATCGGGCCTGACCGGCTGTGCGGGCGACTACCCCCAGAACTGGTACGACCAGGGGCTGGCAGTTGACCCCAACAACCCCGACGTGCTGCTAATGGACACCTTCGACATCTGGAAGTCCACCGATGGCGGCACCACCTTTGTGGACAAGACTTGCGGCTATGCGGGCGGAAACACCCAGCACGTGGACGAACACGCCCTTGCCTACGTGCCCGGCTCCTCCTCTACTCTGATTGCAGGCAGCGACGGCGGCGCGTATGTCAGCACCGACGGCGGCAACACCTACACCCAAGTTAACGACACCCTCAACACTATCGAGTTCTACTCCGGCGACATCACTGGCAACTTCGCCAACGCCGCCAATCCGGGGGCGAACGCGGGGGCGCAGGATAACGGCTCCTCGGTGGTGACATGGGCCACCACTTCCACGATTGGGCCGGTCCTCTGGCAACTAGAGAAGGGCGGCGACGGAATGTACGCCCGCATCGAGCCTGTGCTGAACCTGCGTTGGTACCAAGAGAGCCAGAACGGTAATCTCGCTGTTTCGCTGACGGGGCCAACTGGTACACAGCAGAACGCCAAGGGCGGCTGGGGCAGTGACACCCTCAGCTTCGTGTTCCCCTACGAAATCTACAAGTACGATTGCCCGCCCACCGGCTGCACCCACATGATTGCGGGCAGCAATCGGGTGTGGGAGACCATCCTCGGCGCAGTGCCCGCCAGCAGTTGGTACGCGAACAGCCCTAATCTGACCAAGCAGACGCTGGCCGACCGCTCGTTCATCAATCAACTCAGCTACGCGGTGGCCCTATCCACCACCGCCATCATCGGCACCAACGACGGCAACGTGCAGTACGGCTTCAACCTCGGTCAAGGCATCGCCAACACCGCCACATGGGTGAACGTCACTGGCGGCAACACCACCCTGCCCAACCGCCCCATCCTCGACGTTGCCACCGACCCCATCAACCCGCTAATTGGCTACGCGGCAGTGGGCGGCTTCGACCAGAACACCCCCAGCACCCCCGGCCACGTCTACCAAGTAACCTGCACCACCAACTGCGCCACCTTCGCGTGGGTGAACAAGAGCGGCAACCTGCCCAACATCCCGATTGACTCGATTATCGCCAACCCTAACTATCCGCAGCAGGTGTTCGCGGGCAGCGACTGGGGCTTGTACTACACCAACGACATCACCACCGGTTCGCCCACATGGTTCAAGTTCACCGCCGGGTTGCCCAGCGTGATGATTTGGGATATGCAAATAGACCGTGGCTTCACCACCCTCGCCCTGTTCACCCGCAGTCGCGGCGCATACGCATGGCCGCTACCTAGTGGCCCTATCGTGCTGCCCAGCCCTACCCCCACCAACACGCCGTTGCTACCTACCAACACACCGACCAACACGCCCGCCCCGCCCACCAATACGCCCACGAACACGCCAGTCGGCCCGACCAGCACGCCTACGAACACGCCGAATGGCCCGACCAACACGCCTACCGTCACCCCGACCGATTGCCCCAACCCGTTCGTGGACATCAATGGCAATACCTTCTACTTCGCCATCCACTACCTCTACTGTCGCGGGGTGGTCAATGGCACGGACGGCACCCACTTCTCGCCCACTGGCACCGCGACCCGCGCCCAGTTCGCTAAGGTGGTGGTGCTGGGCTTCGGCATTGCGCCATACACGCCCACGGGCGCACCCGACTTCACCGATGTGCAGCCCAGCTACTTCGCCTTCAGCTACATCGAGGCGGGCTTCCACGCGGGCATCCTCAACGGCTTCGACCCTGCCACTTGCACCAACAATGGCGCAGTCTACCCTTGCTATCTGCCCAACGCGGCGATTACGCGCGGGCAGGTGACCAAGCTGGTGGTCAGTGCCGCGCACTACGCCCTCGTTACCCCGGTCGGTGGGGGCCAAACCTACTCCGACGTGCCGCCCTCCAACGTCTTCTACCTGTTCGTGGAAACCGCCCACTACAAGAACGTGGTCAACGGCTTCCCCGATGGCACCTTCCGCCCCAACGCCAACATCCAACGCGACCAGATGTGCCAGATTGTCTACAAGGGGATTACCACTCCCTAAGCCATGAGGCATGAGGCATGAGTGGGGGCGCATCTTGTGGGATGCGCCCCCATTTTGCACAGATAAATCGTATCTGCCCATCCGCATCAAGATTAGGAAAGATAGGGGGAGCTGCGCGACCATACCCCAACCGCAATCAGCGGCCAGCTTTAGCTTGCTGCGCCCCCACGCATCAGCGGTTCGGCGGCGGCCAGCACTTGCGCGGGGGTGATGTTGGCAACTGACCCGCTGCGGTCATCGGGTTTGCGCCAGAAGGTTTCGCCGCCGAGGAAGAAGGTACTGGGCCGGTGGTTAGGTGGGGTGACTACCTGCCATGTTCGCCCCCGCTCATCTAGGGGCAAGTAGGGGCGGTAGTTATACAGGTTGGTAGGGCCGTAGATGCCCACTGCTGGGGTGCCCACCGCCGTAGCGATGTGTAGGGGGCTGGAGTCGTTGCCGATGAACAGCTTGCTCTGGGCGATAACCGCCGCGCTGGTGAGCAGGTTGGTCTGGCCCGCGAGGTTGAGGATGCGCTCCTGCCGCTGGGACTTGGCAATCACCTCGGCGTTGAGCGGCTGGTCCTCCCGCCCGCCCAACAGCGCGATGTAGATGTCGTGCCGCGCGATTAGCTGGTCGGCAAGGGCGGCGAAACCCTCGGTCGGCCACCGCTTCAGCCCGCTGACCCCTTCACCGCCGGGGTGGAGGGCGACGATGCGCTGGCGGATGGGGTTGGCTCCATGCGCGGCCAGCACGGCGTGGGCAGCGGCATGGTCACGCTCACGCAGGTGCAGGCAGAGGCGGTCTTGCCGCACCTTCAGCCCTAGCCCCCGCTCCACGATCCGGTTATATATCTGCACCGCGTGATGCCGCCGCCACCAACGTTTGCCTGCGGTGCTGGGTATCAGCCACCAGAGGAAGGGGAAGGGAATATCCACCCGCTGCTGGGGGGGGATTTGCGGGGGGTTGACGATGAAGGTAAGCCAGCGAATCGCGGGGCAGAACTCGATGACCATATCGTAATGCTGGCGGTTCATCCACCAGTAGAGGCCGAGGAAGCGGCGCAAACCCCATTGCTCGACCCACGTTTCGCGGGTGGGGTAGGTGATGAGGCCGTCAATATCGGGGTTGGTTTCGAGGATGGCGCGGTTGCTGGGGAAGACCAGCGCGTGTATCTCCGCATCGGGGTGGGCGAGGCGAACGGCGTGTAGCGCAGGGGTGGTGAACAGGGTATCGCCTATCGGTAGCAGCAGAAACGCCGCTATCTTGCGTCGCGCCTCACCCACCTGCGCCTACTTTCCTTCGCGGTAGAAGCCAATAATCTCGCGTTGCTCCGCCTCACTGACCATCACCTCGACAAAGCTGATGCGCCACCACGGGAACATCACGCTGCGGACTCCCCCCGCAAGATAGCCGACTGGCTTGCCGTCCTTGCGGCGGGGGTTGCTGATAGTGATGAAGGAATCGGTGGGGTTGGGTAGCTCATCCATCTCCGCGAGGATCGGGTCCTCGTTGGCAACGTGGACGATAACAGTTTTAGCCAAAGTTTATCTTCTCCTAGTTGCTCTCCAACACAACCTTCATCACGATGTTGCCCAACCGTAGCTCATCGCCATCCTTGAGCGGCTGGGGTGCGTCGGGGTTGAGCCGCTGCTTGTTCAGGAACGAGCCATTCACGCTGCCGAGGTCCTTGATGTAGAACACATCGTCGAGCTTGGTGATAATCGCGTGTTTGCGCGACACCCCCGCCTCGTAACCGCCTTCGGGGTCGAGGTCAACTTGGGGGAAGATACCGTTGGCGCGGTCGGTGCGACCAATCTGCACATCGCCCTCCGGCAGCCAGTTGCTCAACCGCCCGGTGTTGAGGATGAGCAGGCGGAGGCGACGGGCGCGGGTGGGGAGGGTGGGCATCTCCTGATTCGCGGGCAGGGGGAGGGTGCCGACGTTGGCTTCCCGTTCGGTCGCGCTCAATTGCCCGGTGCCGCTATTCTCGGCAGTGGCGGGCTGCCCCCCCGCCGCGGGACTACCCAAGTTCGAGCCGGAGAAGCTGACGCTGGGGGCAAGGGTGTCGGGGTTGCCTTCATTGCCAGCCACCAGATAGGTGCCACAGTTCTCGCAGAACATGGTACCGGCTACGTATTCACTTCCACACGAAGGGCATTTTATCATCGCACACTCCCTTGCGGCTCATGAGGCCACTGCTCGGTGATCGGTTATCGGGTGATGTTGGTGGTATTCATCCGCGCGGTCTTGAACAGCCGCGCGGTGCTGGGGCTGGCGGCCAGCCCCCGCGTGCCATACTTAATCTTCTTAGTGCCACTGCGCGAGGCTTGCCCAAAGTTCTCCAAATGCTCTATCTCAGCATTAACCGCGCCAGCGAGTTCGGTCTCGCCCGCGGATAGCAGGTGGGTGGCGACCATCTTCAGGCGCATGGTGGCCTGTCGCACATCGCCCGCCTTTAGGTCCAGCCATGCGCGGCTTTGCAGTTTGAAGGCCACTACCTTCTCGACTACCGCCTTGACCGCGGGGTTGAGGTCGTAAGGCTGCTTCACCTCTAGGCTGTAGCCGAGCATCAGGTCGGATGCTACCACTTGCGCTGCGCCCGCCTGCGATGCGGGGTCGTAGACAGTACCGAGCCGCCCAATCCGCCGCGTGCCGGGGGCTTGGGGGCTGACCACCAGTTCGGCAAGGAAGACTTGCTCCTCGTCGCCGCGCAGGTGGCCGAGCGGGACACTGACCAGTATCGCGTGGCGGGTGGGGCTGAGGCGGATGGTAAGCTCGTGCCTCTCCTGCTCGCTCTGGCGTTCGCTCTCCCGCTCCTTGGCTTGCTGCTGCTGCTGCCCGGCACGAACCTCGCCCTCGCCAATCAGGATGTTGGGGCGGGCGGCATCTTCCCCTTCGCCCTCCCCTTCGGCGGGCCGCGACTTGGGTGGGGGCAGGGGGCGGTCGAACAGGCTACGCAGCGATGCGCCGGGGGCCGCCGGGGTCGGCTCGGCGGCGGGGACGCTGCCATTATTGTTCGCCCCTGCGCCCCCGCTCGCGCTGCTCATCCGCGCACCGAGCAGGCTGCGAATGCCGCGTGAGGTGGCGGGCGCGGGGGAGGGCAACGCGCCGGTGTCTTGCTCTACTTCATCATCGCCCGGCGTGGCCGCCATCAGGGCGTTCTCCTCATATTCGATGTGTGCTTGGGCAATGGTCTGGGCCACCGATTCGGGGGGGTTGAAGGCTAGCTCCACAATCGCGGGGCTGACGCGGTGGATGCGCTGCAACTCGGTACCCTGCTCTAGGTAGAAGTTCAGGTTGGTGTTGCGGGCGTAGACGGTGCGGAAGCCCTCTACCTTGTTGCGGAAGGCGGCGGGTATCTTCGCGGGGGTGTCTATGTACTCGGACGAACTGCCGGTGCGGGCGGCAATCGTCTCCAGCAAGTCCTCGTTCCACTCGTCGCCGATGCCCAGCGGGGAGATGACAATCTTGCGCTCGGCGCACTGGCGGGCAATGGTCACGCACTGCTCCTCATCGCCGTAGGTCTGTCCGTCGGTGAGCAACAGCATATAGTTGATCGCCCCCACTGAGTAGGCGGAGTTAATCTCGTCGAGGCCGGTCTGCATCCCGCTGCTCATCTCGGTGCCGCCCCGTGATTCAATCGAATCAATCAAGTTCTTGATGTTGTCCCGCGCGGTCACCCGCTGGGCACGCACCACCACGCTGGCGCGGTCGTTGAAGGAGACGACGGAGAAGGTGTCGCCGAGGCCAAGTTGGTCCACCACGTAGCGGGCCGCCTCCTTGACCCGCTCCATCTTCTCGCCACGCATCGAGGAGCTACGGTCTAGCACGAGGCAGAGGTTGAGGGGGATTTTGGTGATGGTCTGGGCCTCGGTCGGGGTAAGTTGCAGCAGCAGATAGAGCAACTGCTGCCCCGCAGTGGGCCGAATCACCGGAGTGCTGAACACATAGCTCAACGTCACCGCGGCGGCGGCTCCCCCTTGTGGCAAGGGGATACTGCCGCTGCCGGATGGCGGTCGGTGGGTTGGGTTTGGCTGGTCGCTACTGCTCATGGTTTGCCCCTAACGTGGATAAGGCTATTATATCACGGTGCAACCGTTGGCACCGGGGTGGTCGGTATCGGTGTGCTGATATATCACGGTGCAACCGTTGGCACTGGGGTGGTCGGTATCGGTGTGCCGCTCACGCTCTCGAACTGGCGGGTGGCGA
>JBBSEE010000082.1:0-8144 GCA_038239995.1 Chloroflexia bacterium
CCCCCGCTGGGGGCTTAGGTTATGTGGAGCAGCATCAGCGGTTACGATTGGCGTTGATGTGCGGCAAGATTCTCCCTCACCAAACCTACCCACAGGGAACCCCACAAGGGGGTTTCCCGCTGGGAGAGGCTTTTTACCACTCATGCCTCATGGCTCATGCCTCATCGCTGCCTTAGGCAAGGGCGAGGGCGACACCGAGCATCGCGGCCAGCATACTGACCAGCCAGAAGCGCATCATCACCTGCGTTTCGCTCCAGCCCAGCAACTCGAAGTGGTGGTGCAGCGGGGCAATCTTGAACAGCCGCTTGCCGCCAGTCAACTTGAAGTACAGCACTTGCAATATCACGCTCATCATCACCGCCACGAAGATGATGCCGATGATGGGCAGCAGCAGCCATTGGCCGGTCATGAGCGCGGCCACCGCCAGCAGCGAACCGAGCGGCAGGCTGCCCGCATCGCCCATGAACACGAGGGCGGGGTGGGCATTAAACCAGAGGAAGCCGAGGCACGCGCCTACACTGATGAAGCAGAGCGGCACCACCTGCGCCTGCCCCTGCAAGTAGGCGATGATACCATAGGCGGCGAAGGCCACCGCCAGCGTCCCCCCCGCCAAGCTGTCCAGCCCATCGGTAAGGTTGACCGCGTTGGCCGAGCCGGTGATGACGAAGATAGCGATGGGGATGTACCACCAGCCAATGTCAATCCCCCGACTGCTGCCGCTGAAGGGGATGTACAGGCTGTGCAAGTCCAGCGGAAAGTAGAGTATCAGCGCGGCGATGGTGGAGACGACCAGCAGCCCCACCATCTTCAGCCGCGCCGACATCCCCCCCTTCGACCGACCTGCAATGCTCATCAGGTCATCGGTCGCGCCGAGGAAGGCAGTGCT
Source organism: Chloroflexia bacterium (assembly GCA_038239995.1). Classification (GTDB taxonomy): domain Bacteria; phylum Chloroflexota; class Chloroflexia; order QHBQ01; family QHBQ01; genus QHBQ01. Next base: position 887 of record JBBSEE010000082.1, read on the forward strand.
GACCACTACCCCCAACGGTAGCAGCAGCGACAGGTACTTGGTGAAGCCATTGATGGCGATGAACAGCATCACCATCGCCACAATCACCCCGATAATCGCCAGCCCGCCCATAGTGGGAGTGCCCATCTTGACCATATGGGTCTGGGGGCCGTCTATGCGTATCTGCTTGCCGATTTTGTTGCGAATCAAGAAGTTGATGAAGGGCCTGCCCACCAATAGGCCGAGGATGAAGGCGACCCCGCCCAACACCAATGCCCGAATCATCACCTCCGACTTGAGGGGTTGAACTTGCTCCAGCGCGTCGGCTAGCACGGTCAAGAGCATCGGCTAAACCCTCACCTTCTGCACGATCTCTTCCATGTGCATCCCGTGCGAACCTTTGACCAGCACGCTGTCGCCGGGTTGCAGGTTGAGCATTAGCCAATTGACCGCCGCATTGTTGTCGGCGGCGAAGTGAACGTGGTCGGAGGGCATTCCGCTGGCAATCGCCTCTTCGCCGATGATGCGGGCGCGGTCGCCCACCACCACGAGGCGATGGGCGACGCTAGCGACCCGCACCCCCACCTTGCGATGACCCACCTCCTCGTATGGCCCCAGTTCCAGCATATCGCCCAGCACCGCCACCCGTTGCCCCGAAAGCTGTTCCAGCAGGTTGAGGGCGGCTAGCACGCTGGTGGGGCTGGCGTTGTAGGAGTCGTCAATCACGATTGCGCCGTTCACCCCCGGCACCGCGATAATCCGCAGTTGCGCCCCGCTGCCCTCGGTGCCCGCGTCGGTCAGCCCCGCCGCAATCTGCGACCAATCGAGGCCGAGCAGCAGGCCAGTGGCGGCGGCGGCGAGGGCGGTATGCACGCTGTGTTGGCCCAGCATCGGCAGATGCAGGTGCAGCCGCTGGCTCTGGGTCAGGGCCGGGTTGATGGTGGCGGCATCGTCTATCTTGCCCACATCGTAGCAGAGGACGAAGGCGATACCCTCCAGCCCCCGCCCCTCAATCTCCTCCGCCCACAAGTGGTTGCTGGGGTCGAGACCGAAGAAGAAGGAACGGGCGGCGGTGACATTCGCCATCGCCCGCACCCGCGCGTCGTCGCCGTTCAGCACCGCCCAGCCGGTGGGGGGCAAGGCTTGAGGCAGTTCGCTCTTCATCTCGGCGATGCGTTCCAGCGTGCCCATGGTCTCTAGGTGGCTCTCGGCCACAATCGTGACGATACCCATCTGGGGGCGGGCGATGCGGGCCAGCAGGGCAATCTCGCCCATTGCCCCCCCACCGCCCATCTCCAACACCGCCACCTGCGTACCCGGCTCCATACTGAGCAGGGTGATAGGCAGGCCAGTCTCGCTATTGTAGTTGCCTTCGCTCTTGAACACGGTGTAGCGTTGGCGCAGCACCGCGGCGGTCACTTCTTTCGCGCTAGTCTTGCCCACGCTGCCGGTGATGCCCACCACCGTCGGGTCGAGCTTATCGCGCCAGAAGCTAGCCAGCGATTGCAACGCAGCGGTGGGGTCGTCCACGCGGATGAGGGCGATTAGCTGGTGTGCGCCGCTGGCGGTGGGGGTGTACTGGTAGTCGCGCTGGGCAATCACGCAGCGGGCACCCTTCGCCACCGCATCGGCGATAAACTCGTGGCCGTCCTGCTTCAGCCCCTTGCGGGCCACGAAGATGCCCCCCGGTGTCACCTTGCGCGAGTCCACCGTCACCCCACTGAAGGCGGCGTTGGACATATCGGGGACGGTTACTTGGCGGTCGAGGTTCAGCCACTCCAACGTGCCACCCGTACCGGCCAATACATCGTTCAGCAACAACATCGCGGCGTTACCCCAATTCTAATTACTTATGCTAATAACGTAGGGGCGGGTTGCGTTCGCCCGCTTCAATCCCATTATACCCCAATTACTGGTTGGGCTGCACCTTGTAATAGACGAACAATTCGCGGGCAATGTTGGCAAATACGGGCACGGCGGTGTACTCCCCCCATTGGCTGCTCTTGGCGCGGTCTAGCTTCACCAATATCACGAACTTGGGGTCATCGGCGGGGGCGAAGCCGACCACCGAGCCAATCGTACCATTCGCCTCGTAGCCGCCGCCGGGGTGGGGTATCTGGGCGGTGCCAGTCTTGGCCGCGATGCGATAGCCTTTCGTCTTCGCCAGCACGCCGGTGCCCTGCTCCACCACCCCGACCATCAACTCGCGCATAGCGTCGCAGGTAGACTGGCTGAGGACCTCGCGCACCAGCTTGGGCTGGGTCTCGCTGATTATCTTGCCCTGCTTGTCGCTGACCCGCTGCACCACGTAGGGCTGCATCAGATACCCCCCGTTGGCAATCGCGCTCACCGCAGTAGTCAACTGCAAAGGGGTGACGCTGATGCCCTGCCCGAAGGCGTTGGTGTCCAGATTAAGTGGACCCCAGCCCTCCTGCGCGGGGGTGTTGACCAATCCAGTCTCCTCGCCGGGCAAGTCTACATTGGTGGGCTGGCCGATGCCGAAATCGTGGAGGTATTGGTAGAACTTGTCCTTGCCCAGCATCTCGGCCAGTGACATTGCCATCATGTTGTCGGAGACGGCAAGGCCAGTCGCCAGCGACTCGCCGGGGTGGGCGGTGCTGGTGTTGCAGATGTTGTAGCCGTACACCGACTTGCAATGCGGCTCGTCCATGCCGATGTTCAGGTTCACCTTGCCCTCGTTCAGGGCCGCTGCCCACGTGAGCGTCTTGAAGGTGCTGCCCGGCTCGTACAGGCTGTTGACCACCGGGTTGGCAAAGGCGGCCACGTCGGGGACGTTATAGTAGGTGTTGGGGTCGAAGGTGGGCCGACTCGCTAGCGCGATTATCGCGCCGCTACGGGGGTCCATCACCAGCACTTGCCCCGCCACTGCGCCGCTGGACTTCATCCCCTCGTCCAAGGTCCGCTCGGCGATGTACTGCACGTTCATGTCAATAGAGAGGGTGAGGTCGTTGCCGTCTTGCGGGGGGGTATAATGCTGCTGGCCGAGGGGGATGATATTGCCCAGCGCGTCATGTTCGCCGGTGCTGCTACCCGCCTTGCCGCCTAGCTCCTTCTCATAATAGCCTTCCAGCCCGTATGCCCCCACATTGTCGAGGTCGGCATAGCCCAGTGTGGCGGCTAGTAGGCTGCCGTTGGGGTAGGTTCGCTTGGCGTGATTGTCCAGACTGAGCGGCCACGCGGCGGCCAAATCGCGCACCCTTGCACTTTGGTCGTCGCTGAGGTTGCCCTTCAGCCTGACCGTGCCGGTAATATCGCGACTGAGCAGGGTGTAGAGGTCGTCGGGGTTGGCATCGAGGGCGGGGGCAAGCAGGTCGGCAAGGTGGCGGGACTTGGCCTTGTCCAGCTTGTTCATATCCACATAGAGGTCGTCGGCGGTGGAATTGCCCGCCAGCAGGTTGCCGCCGATGTCGTAGATTGCCCCCCGCGAGGCCGGTATGGTGTCGGTATAGAGGTGGTAGGCCTCGGCGCGGTCGCTCAACTCGCTATGCTGCTGCACCTGCAACACGAACAGCCGCCCGCTCATTACCGTTGCCAGCAGCACGAACACCACGAACACCCCGCGTATCCGCGCCCGGCTGCCAAACCTGCTGCTTGTACGTGCTATTGCCGCCATTTTTCTAACCTCTCCTTAGACCAGACCAATTGAGTCGCCCCCAGCAGGGGTTTGGGGAGGAATGCCGCCCGACTAAATCAAGCCCCCAGCGGGGGTTTGGGGGAGGAATGCCGCCCTGCTACTGTGCTAGATTGTTAACGACTCAGCCATAACAGTGATGATGCTTCCGATAAGCATATTTGCCACTTCAACATTTCTCCCCCAACCCCCGCTGGGGGCTTAGTTTGGTAGGGGTTCAACATTTCTCCCCCAACCCCCGCTGGGCGGCTCAGTTTGGTAGGTGTTTTTAACCTAATCCGTTTGATGTCACCCCTATGGCGATGCGGCGACTACTGGGTCAGTAGCTGGGGCGGTTGCGCTGTTGGTGGGGCTGGTGTCCACCTGCTCGTAGATGTACTGGTCGCCAATCGGCACCATCCCCAGCTTGTGGCGGGCGATGTCCTCGATGCGCGTAAGCGAACGCAGGCCCGCAATCTGCAATTGCAGCCGCTGGTTTTCGCGCAGCAACTGGGCATGACGGTTCTCCGCCGCTTGCAGGCGATAGTTTTCGCTCGCCACGCGGCTGGTCTGCATCAAATATAGCAAGCTAATCAGGCAGACGAGGGCTACCGCCAGCAGGAAGCGCATCGCGGGATGGAGGTCGAAATAGTGGGGGAGATGCTCACGCCGCAGCCGCGCTTGCTCGATGGGGCGCAGCGGCGTATCTTCGAGGTTAATCGAGCGCACCGGCGGGTGCAGGGAACGAACGGCCATAGTTGCAAGCTCCTAATCCGAGAGGGGAGGGCGATGCAATTATGAATTATGAATTATGAATTATGAATTGGGGCAGATGGGACGAACGATGTAGCTCGTAGCCTCTAATTCATAATTCAACATTCACAATTCATAATTCCTTTTCGATGAGGCGCAGCTTGGCGGAGCGGGCGCGGGGGTTGGCCGCAGTTTCGGTCGGCGTGGGGGTAATCGGTTTGCGGTTGATGAGCCGCAGGGTGGGGGGACGTTCGTGGGAGTAGATGGAGCCGGGGATGAGGCCGCGTTCCTCCTGCTGGAAGAACTGCTTGACGATGCGGTCTTCCAGCGAGTGAAAGCTAATCACCGCCAGCCTGCCGCCCGGCTTGAGCAACACCAGCGCGGCGCGTAGCCCCTCACCCAGCGCGTCTAGCTCACGGTTGACCGCGATACGCAACGCTTGGAAGGTGCGGGTGGCGGGGTGGATGGGGTTCTTGGTCCGCCCCGCCACGTGGCCGCCCAACGCCGCGGACACGAGGTCGGCGAGTTGCTTGGTGGTGGTGATTGGCTGTCCCGCCCGCTCCTCGACGATGCGTCGCGCGATGCGGCGGCTGGCCGGTTCCTCGCCGTACTCGTAGATAAGGTCGGCCAACTCCCCCTCCGGCAAGCGGTTGACTAGCTCCGCCGCCGTGGGCGCGGGGGACGAAATCCCGCCTGCCCCCGCCCCCTAGCCGGATTGCCCCAGCGAAGGCGCGAAAGAAGACGGGAGAGAGGAGGAAGAAATAGATTGCTCCCGATTCATCCGCATATCCAGCGGCGCATCGGCGCGGAAGCTGAAGCCCCGCTCCGGCTGGTCAAGCTGCATCGAACTTAGTCCCAAGTCCAGCAGCACGCCGTCCACTTCTCCGGCTTGCCAGCCCCATACCTGCGTCGCCAGTTCCTGCATCTGCGCGAAGTTGCCGTGAGCCAGCCGATAGCGTCCCGCGAATGGTGCGAGTTGCTGCTCGGCGACGCCCAACGCCTCCGCGTCCGCGTCTATGCCCAGCAGCAAGCCATCTGGCCCGCTGGCTTCCAGTATCCCCCGTGCGTGTCCCCCTGCGCCCAACGTCCCATCTATGTAGCGTCCCCCCGGCCTGATGCTCAAGCCGTCCAACGCCGATTGGTAAAGTACCGAAACGTGCATCAGAACAACCCGACAAGCTGCGCCGAGATGTTGTCTATATCGCTGTTGATGCGCTGCTCACGCTCCAGCCACGCGGCCTTCGACCAAATCACGATGTGCGTATTCATCCCCACGGTGATGACATCGCCCTCGATGCCCGCGTACTGGCGGAGCAGGGACGGCACGATGATGCGGCCTTGCGCGTCTATATCGCACTCGCTGGCCCCCCCGAAGATGAAATACTGTAGGTCACGCGCGTTGCGGTCAACCGGCGACAACTGGCTAAGTTGCGCCGCCAACTCGTTCCACGCCTCCATCGGATATAGTACGAGGCAGCGGTCGGTACTCTTGGTCAGCACCGCTTTGTCGCCCAGCGAGTTACGCAGTTTGGCTGGGATTGCCAGCCTCCCTTTGGCATCCAAAGTGTGTTCATACGACCCTAGAAACATCCCGCCACCTATTCGTGAGTAGCGAACGAAGGTAGGAAGGGAGAAGATTTGGCCCCTGCTCCCCTCTTACCTTGCGCCCCAATTCGGCGGGGTGGGTTGCCTCTCGACCGCATCAGGTATGGCCGCCTGATGCGATGCCCTCAACCGCCCCGCGAATACTAGAACATCAGCGATACGACAAAACCACCGAGGGCAACTACGCGCGGCTCTCACACCATCGCGGTGGGTCGGGGTGGGTACTTTTCCACAAAGCTCCCCACTTTTCCCCACTTTGCCCCCCTGTTATCCACATTATACTCTATTCTCCCAAAAAAGCAATAGGCTAGACCCACCAATTTGGGCCAATTTGCAAAATTGCGGGGTGGATTGCGGTTATGGTATACTCAGGCGGGAGGATGAGACATGACTAATGTGCAGAGCAATCCCTACATCTTTGGCGACCCCCAGCAAGACCGTCGCCGCCTCGACACCCAGACCAAGCTGCTAGGGCAATACCTCGGCAGCCACGCGCGGGCCTTCTTCGGCGATGCGGTGCAATCTATACTCGACGTGGGCTGCGGTGAGGGGCAGCTAGGCTTCGCCCTGCTCGATGTCTACCCTGCCGCCCACCTTGTGGGTGTTGACCGCGATGTTGAGGCGATTGCGGTGGCTAATCGCCTCGCGGGCGAACGCCAGCGCAACGCCGAGTTTGTGGCCGGTGATGTGCAAGAGGGGTTGCCGCGCGGCCCTTTCGATGTCGCCCTTGCCTCGCTGCTGCTGATGCACACCACGCGCCCCCAGCAGGTGATACAGCACATCTATGACCAGCTAGGCAGCAGGGGCAGCCTCTGCGTGATTGAACTCGACCCCAACCTACCCGCCCGCGCCGAGTTTGGCCCCGACTACCAGCGGCTGTGCGAATTGCTCTATACCGCGCTGGGGCGGATGGGCGTTCACCCCTACATCATGAACGAATTGCCGGGTTTGCTCGCCAATGCGGGGTTCACGGATTACACTCGCCGCGACACCGCCACCGACCACCCGATTGTCACCCACAACCAGACGGAAGCGATGTGGGCACAGGCGGCGGGCATTGGGGCCATCTACAACGCCCGCTTCGGCATCTCCGCCGCCACCGCCGTGCCCGTGAGCGAGATTGAGCGGATGGTGGTCGCAGTGACTAATCGCTGGACCGCCAATCCGGTGATGGAGATGCTGCCGGTCTACCTCGTCGCCACCGCCCGCAAGCCTTAGTGTTGCATCAACAAAGTTCCGCTGACTCCCCTCCCGCCGGGAGAGGCTGGGGGTGGGTGACGGTGGCGATTC
>JBBSEE010000083.1:0-8129 GCA_038239995.1 Chloroflexia bacterium
CTGCATTCGCGACATACCTCGGCCACTCGCCACGTTCGTAGGCAGCAAGCAACTCGCGGTTGAAGGGGATGTTCAGGTAGGCGGTGCGCCACTGGTTGTCGGGGAAGGCGAGCAATTCTTGCTCGTGCGCGGCTAGCACTTGTTGCAGCACCTCGTATGCTTGCTGCAAGTGTGTGTCTGCCCCCACCATATCCCTAGCGGCGTGAGCGACGCAGGCGGCAGCCCAGTAGACGAACTCAGGGTAATCCATATCATCGGGGGATTGTACCAATGCTAGTGCTTCCGCGCTGGATTGCTGGGCGGAGGGGAGGCGGCCCACCATCAGGTAAGCAATGGTCAAATCGGCGAGGTCAATCGCGGTCACGCTCGCATCGTCAAGCTGACGCTGCATTGCCACCGCCGCTTCGAGGTGGGTAATCGCCGCCTCTGCTTCGCCCAGCCCAATCTCCGCCGCGCCGAGGCCAGAGAGTAGCTCCGCCTCAAAAATGGGGATATTCAGCTTGCCCGCAAAGTTCAGCCCACGCAGGCAGGTATCCTTAGCAAGGGCAAAGCGACCGAGGTTGTTGGCCGCGGTGGCGATGTTGATGAGGTCAATCACTTGGTCGCGGGGGTTATGCAGGGCGCGGAAGGCCGCCTCGGATTGCTGGTACAAGTCAATCGCCTCGGCGTGGCGGCCAATGCGGGCCAGCAGCACCGCAGTATTGCCCATCACCGCCGCCTCGCCCGCCCGCTTGCCCAGCGTATGGTACAACCCCCGCGCTTGCTCAAAGTGGTCGAACGCCTCAGCGAAGCGCAGCAGCCAGATGTTCGCGCCCGCGATTTGGTTGTGCGCGTCGGCCTCACCCTCGCGGTCGCCAATGGTGCGGTAGAGTTCCAGTAGTTGGTTGCTCAGTTGATAGACCATATCGAATTGGTGGCGCAGCTTGGCCGCGCTGATTGCCACCTTCAGCATCCGCGCTAGGAGCAGGCGATTGCCCGGCGCGGATAGGGCGCTGGCGCGGTCCAGCAGCCGTTGGGTATCGTCGAAGCGGCCCTCGTCGGCGGCGCATTGGGCGAGCAGGCAGTAGCACTCCACCTCCGCCTCGCTATCGCCCAGTTGCTGATGCAGGCTGAGGGCGGCGTTTAGGCTCTGCGCGGCGGCGGGGTATTCGCTGAGGGCCATCTGATAGTTGGCCTGCTCCTGTAGCGCGACCGCCCGCCACTTGTCGCTATCGGCAGCAGCGATCAGCGTGGACAAGGCCTCGGCTTGCTGCTCCCGCTCACCCAGCACATGGTGCAACTCCACTTGGCGGCTGAGGTACTGGCAGCGCAAGTCCATATCCTCAAGCTCATCGGCTAGGGCGGACATCTGGGCCAATTCCGCCCGCTGTGCGTCACGCTGGCCCAGCCGCTGGTAGATGCGCTCCCTGAGGGCGTGGCTATCGAAGCGGGCACGGGGGTCGGCGGCAAGTTCGAGGGTGCGGGTAGCGGCGGCAAGGGCCTCATCGTAAGCGTACACCCCGAAGGCGCGGGCAGCGGCGCGAAGGTAGTAGGGAACGGCGCGGGCCGGTTCATCGGCATTATCGAAGTGACGGGCAAGGGTGGCCGCTAGTTCGTCCACCTGCTCGGCATATAGCTCCTCGATTACCAGCGCGGTGCGCCGATGCCGTCGCTTCCGCACGCCGGGGTCAATCGCGGCGTAGATGGTCTCCTGTATCAGGTGGTGGGCAAAGGTGTAGTCGGCCTGCTGCTCATCCTCGCGCACGAGGCGATGCTGCAACAGTTCGTCCAGCGCGGCCAGCAATTGGCCCTCGCCCCAGCCTGCCACCTCGCCGATTAGCTCAAGGTTGAAGGCTGCCCCCGCCACCGCAGCGATTTCCGCCACTAGCCGCGTGTTGGCGGTCAGCCGCGCGATACGTTCAGCCAACAGGCTTCGCACCCCCTGCGGCAAGGCCCGCGCATGGTCGGCGGGTTCGCCCCTCTCTAGGTCGAAGATTAGCTCGGTGAGGAAGAAGGGATTGCCCTCGCTCTCAGCATACAGGCGGTCTGCCGTGCCCGCCACCTCCGCCAGCCCCGCCGTTTGCCCCACCAACGCAGCGACGGCGGCGCGGTCGAGGCGGGTGAGGGCGAGGTGCTGACCGCTCTGGTGCAGGGCGCGGCGTAGCTTACGCAAGGGATGGCGGTTGAGGGCCTCATCCTCGCGGTAGGTGGCAAGGATGAGCAGGGGCTGGCCGCGCAGACTATGGGCAAGGGTTTCGATATAGTCAATCGTCGCCGCCCCCGCCCAATGCAAGTCTTCGAGGGCCAGCAGCAGGGGGCGGGGGGCAGCCAGTTGTAGCCAGCAGGCGGTCAGGGCTTGGTAGAGGCGGTCACGTTCGCGGGCGGGTTCGAGGCGGGGGAGAGGATGCAGGTCAGGCCGCCGCTGGGCCAGTTCGGGGATGAGAGGCAGCAGGGCACTGAGGGTAGCGGAAGGCAGGAGCAGAGCGGCAATCAGCGGTAGAGCGGCCCGCAGGGCTGAGACGATAACTTGGTAGGGTACAGGCTCGGCAAAGATGGCCGCGCCATGCAGCACCCGCCCCCCTTGCGCCACCGCCCGCTGCGCTAGCTCGGCCACCAACCGCGTCTTGCCAATCCCCGCCTCGCCACCAATGAGGATAACCTGCCCCTGCCCCCGTGCCGCCCGACCCCACGCCGCAGTCAGCTTGTCCCACTCGGCGGTGCGGCCCACCAGCGGCAGGGTGATACGGGTTGATGCCAACTTAGGGGTTATGTCGCCTTCCTCCGTTCCTGCATCCGTGATGAGAGTGAAGGGGAAGGGCAGGGGCAGTTGGTGCAGGACAGCCTCGTAGACCGCCACTGTCTCCGGCATGGGGTCAACATCGAGTTCGCGGCGCAGCAATTGCCCAAAGCGTTCATAATCGGCCAACGCCCCGGCGCGGTCGCCCGATTCGTAGCGAGCGGCCAGCAGCAGGCGCACGCCGTGCTCGTGCAGCGGGTTGCAGGCCAGCAGTTGGTGGGCATAGGCAATCGCTTGGGGGTAGTCGCGGCGTTGGCGGGCCGCGTTGGTCAGCCGTTCCAGCGCGGCGATATACAGGTCACGCAGCCGCTCACGGTCGTAGAATAGCCAATCATCGTACACCCCCGCCAGCAAATCGCCGCGATAGAGGGCCACCGCCTCGGCCAGCCGCGCCTCGTCGCCCCCTGCGCGGGGGCTGGTGCTGAGTTGCACGAACTGGTCAACGTCGAGCCAAAAGTCGGCGGCGGGGTTCCACTGCACTGTAGTTGCGCTACTGAGCAGCCACGCCTCGCCACCTGCGGGGTCGGGCGGGAGGGCGAGGCGCAGTTGGTGTAGGTGGCGGCTGAGGGCGGCGCGGGCCTCGGCATCGCTCTTCTCCGGCCACAGGGTGCTGGCAAGCCGGTCGCGGGACAGGGGCGCGGCGCGGTGCAGCAAGAGATAGCCCCATAGCGGGATGCTCTTAGGCAACACCGGCAGCTTAATTGCCACCCCATCTATCTCAGCTTCGACGCGGCCTAGTAGCCGAATGCGTAGCATCTGCGCCCCTTCCCCCACCTCCACCTTCAATCAACCAACATTATAGCATAGTTCAAGGTGGGGCAAGCAGGGGATAAGTAACGAGGTCGCCATGCGGGGTTGGCAACCGATGTGCGGGCGGTCGCTTCGAGGTTGGGCCAATCGGCATCCGCTACTTGCCCCCGTAGCTCGGCGAGATGGCGACGTGGTTCGGCATCGTCGGGCAGGCCAACTCGCTCCAGCAGGGCGATGGAGCGCAGATAGCAGGCTAGCGCGTCGTCGGGGTGGCCCAGCATCGCACAAACCTCGCCGATGTTGTTCCACAGCCGTCCCTGCTCTGGCAAGTTGCCTACCTGTTCGACAATCTCCAGTGCTCGCTGGTAGTAGCTATTTGCAGGCCGATAGTCGCCCTGCATGTGATAGACCAAGCCGAGACTGCCCAAGTGCGCCGCCTGCATCGGGGCATCGTCTAGCTGCTCGGCAAGGGCCAACGCCTGCTCACAATAGCGAGTTGCCTGCGCGTAATCTCCCAGCTTGAGGTAGGCGTTGCTCAGGTTGCCCATCTGTGCGCTCTTGCCCTTCAGGTCGCCCAGTTGGGCAGTAAGGTCTATAAGCTTGTTGGTGGTAAGCAATTGCCTGCCTAAAGTCGCCCAGCCGCCGATAGGCATTGCCCAAGTTGCCGAGGTGGGCGGCCTTGCCCACCATATCGGCATGGCGTTCGGCAATCTCCATTGCCTGCTGATAATACGGTATCGCCCGCTCCGCCTGCCCCAAGTTGAGGTAGATGATACCGAGGTTGCCGAGGATGCGCCCTCGCGAAATGTCATCCAGCGCGGCAAAGGGAGCGGCGGCGATGCGCTGATTGATGCTCACCAGCCGTCCATACTCGCCCCAGCGACTGAGCAGCGGGTTGAGGCTCACCCAGTCGCCGCCGCGATATTCCAGCGGGGTCTCCTTCACCAGCAAATAGGCGGCTTGATAGTCTGCAGCGGCCAACAGTTGGTCGAGGGCATCGAGGAGTGGCTGCACATCAACGACGCTGCGGGGTGGGTCGGTGTGGGGGTCGCGCTGGTACAATGCGCGGAAGTAAGCGGCAGCGGCGCGATGGTAAGTGGCGGGGTCGGGCATCTGGTGATGGGCATAGGCGCAAACGATGGGGTGGGCTTGATACCGCCCCTTGCCCCGCTGCAACAGGCTACGGTCAGCTAGCGCATCAGCGAGGCGGCGTATCTGCGCCGCGCTCATCGTGGCCGCGTCCTCACCGTGTGCCGCCAACATCCCTGCCACCGTTGCTGGGGCGGTGGGGGCATCGAACAGGCTGAAGTATTGTAGGGTGCGTTGCTGCGCTGGGGTCAACTTGCGGTAGATGAGGTCGAGTAGCCGCTCGGCGATGCGCTCTTGCCATGCCGACTCGCCAATCAGTTCAGCAAGGGTGTAGCCCTGATTGTCTATCAGGTCGGTGAGGAAGACGAGGGCGAGGGGATGGCCGCCCATCTGCTGCACCGCTCGGGTGAGCAACTCCGCCTCGGCGGTGACACCCAACCGCATCAACAGGGCGAGGCCGTCGGCAATAGTCAGCCCGCCGAGGGCGAAGCAATGCGGCTCCTGCCCTTGTCGGCTACGGGGTAGGTCGCGGGTGGTAAGCAGCACGCGGCTAGTCCCCAGCCCGCCCACCAGTGCCAACTCCAAGAACTCCGCCCAGCCAGTTTCCACCCCTGCCGCATCCATCACACTCTCGAAGTTGTTGAGGACAATGAGCAAGTTTGCCCCTTGTTCTCTAGGGATATGGCGCAGGACGGCGATGAGGTAGTTGGCTTGCTCGGCGGGGCGGGGCAGGGCGCGGACATCGAAGACTTGGCCGAGCATCGCAAGGGCGGCCTCGACGAAATCGGCGAAGCTAGCATTGTGGTGCAGGTTGCGCCAACAGTGGAATGGATAACCCGACTGCATGGTGTACATCGCCGCGAGGGTACTCTTGCCAATCCCACCCACCCCCGTAATCGCCACCAGCGCGTGGTGCTGCACCGCATCGTGCAGGGCGGCTAGTTCGGTTTCGCGCCCCACCACCCGCTGCTGCGACTCCGGTTGGTGCTGCACTGGCGGAGGACGGTGGCTGAGGTTTGGGGGCAAAGTGGGGTCGGCAGCGGTTAGCTGGTCGAGGGGAGGGGCGGCCCACTCCGCCGCGCTGAAGGGAGGGCAAGCGGTCATCGCCAACAATTCGGTCGCCTCCGCCTGCGTGCTAATCGCCCCCCAATCGGCGAGGGCACGGACAATCGCCCGCACATCGGGGCTGGTCAATCGCTTCGTCCCGTGCAGGCGATAGCTCAATTCGCGCGACTGAGACCAATCGCGGCGGCGAGGTCGGCAAGACCGGGCTTGCGCGAGGTGCCGTAAGGATTGGCGCGGCGGCACATTTCGCGCACCCGTTCGCGAAAGGCGGCCAGTTGTTGGGGTTCGAGCGATAGGGAATCCATAGCGATATTATACCGCATTGCAAGATGCTTACAAAAACTTACGAAAGCTGACAAGTGTAGGTAGGGTGATGAGTAAAATGGGAGATGTGTAGAGGCGGCTCGCCTCCCACCCCCAGCCAAGCGGGCATAATGCGGGGCAAAGTTCATTTGCAACCAATCAAAGGAGGGATACCATGCAACCAATCAAGCGTATTGCCAAGAATAGCGGAGCAGTGATGTTGCTGGCGATGGTGGCGATGATGTTCACCGCCTGTAGCGCACCGAGCGCGGGGAGCGGGGGTAGCAGCTACTCCGCGCCTGCTAGCACCAGCGCAGGCAGCGACCCAGCACCAGCTGCGCCGACCCCCGCTCCCCGCCAATCCACCGCCCCGAAGCTGATGGCGGGGGTGATTGACGACAATGCCGCGTACAACGATTATCTCAGCTATGCCGCCGATTACCCCGCTGGCTACACTATCGCGATGAACATGACCGACCGCCGCATCATCAAGGTGACAGATAGCGACGGCGCACCGATAGCCGACGCACTGGTGAAGCTGAACCTCGGCGAACAGACCCTGTTCAGAGGGCGCACCACCAGCGATGGGCGGCTGGTCATCTTCCCCCATACGATCGCCGGGGCCGGGGCGAATCGGCGCGACCTAGTCGCCACCCGTAACGGGGCCAGCGCAACCGCGACCCTCGACCTCGGCGCGGCGGCGACCAAACCCACCACCATCGTACTAGACCACCAAGCCAAGCTGAACGGGCTGGATGTGGTGTTCCTACTCGATAGCACTGACAGCATGGCCGACGAGATTGACCGCATCAAGCAGACCATCTTTAGCATCAGCCAGCGGATCGGCCAACTCCCCGGTGCGCCGCATCTCCGCCTCGGCCTCGTTACCTACCGCGACCGCAACGACGATTACGTGTCCAAACACTGGGATTTCACCACCGATGTAGCTGCCTTCTCCCGCAACCTGAATAGCATCGAAGCGGGCGGCGGCGGGGATATACCAGAGGACTTCAATGCGGGCTTGAGTGATACCTTGAGCCAGCTAAGTTGGAACGCAGAGCAGCAGCCCAACTTGCGGCTGGTATTCGCGGTCAGCGATGCCGCCCCGCACACCGATTATGCGGACGAGACGCAGTACGATGCACTGCTGCGGCAGGCGGTGGGGATGGGGATTAAGGTCTTCCCCATTGGCGCGAGTGGGCTGGAGAACGAGGGCGAGTACTCCTACCGACAGATGGCCGCCTACACACTGGCGAAGTTCGTGTTCCTCACCTACGCCAACGGCAGCGATGGACCAGCGGGCAAAAATACCGACCTGACGGTGGGGCAATACAGCGTCGCCAACCTCGACGACCTTGTGGTCAACCTCGTGGCGGCTGAAGTTGCCAACCAGAGCGGCAACTTTGCCCCGCAGCAAGCCGCTCCGTTCATCACTAACTCGACCGTGCCGGGGAGTGAGCCAGCGGGTAAGGGGGGGACGCTCATCGCTATTGCCCTCTGCCTAATAGCCGCGCTGCTGCCCTTCGCTATCCTACTGGCGATGCAGATGCAGCGGTGGGGACAGCACCAGCAGTGGGCTAGTCTGCGCCGCGACCAAGAGGTGAAAGCGGCACTCGCCGCCCCCGCCTCCTTCCGCATTATGCCCGCCCCCAGCTATTGGGCGAGCGAGTGGGAGAGCGAACCAACCGGGCTAATGAAGGAATAAGGGAGCATCGGATAAGGGCGAATCACGCTTCGCCCCTACGAGATGGCGCAGATTGTGTCAGTATATCAATGAAACAGCAGCACTGGCACGGTCAGGCGGCTGAGTAGCGCGGTTGTCACCGCACTGAGCAACTCGTGGGGGTCGCCCGCCCAGCCGTGCGTACTCATCACCACCAAATCGCAGCGGCGGCTGGTCACGTTCGCCAGTATCGCGGCCACCGGGTCGCCGCTCGCCTCCACAATGCCGTAGCTGATACCTTTTGGGATATGTCGGCGGGCCGCTTCGTTGAGGTAGTGATACGTCCCGCTATGGCGTTCGTCGCTGCTGACGCGGCCAATTGGGTTGGCACCCAGCGGCTGCACCTCGACGTTGACCCCGCCGCTCCACAGCACAGTCGGTTCGCCCGCCGCGTTGGGGGCGGGGGTGGCGGAGAGCAATATC
>JBBSEE010000084.1:0-8121 GCA_038239995.1 Chloroflexia bacterium
GACCTGCGTGACGCGCACCGCTCCGCCGCCCGCGAGGGTGGCACCTTCACCGCGAAGGAGATATACGAGTTCCGCAGCAACCTCGACTTCAAGATGCCGGACGGCGAGTCCACCCGCGACCTCATCAATCGCAGCGTGGCTGCCTTTCAGCGGATGGAGCAACGACTGAGTGGCGACAACAATGTCCTCATCGTGACACATGGTATCAACATCAAGGCACTGGTCTGGCACGCGCTAGATTTGCTCGACGCGGTGGAGCGCAATCCATGGCTGATGAGCAACAAGATACGCACCAACAACGGCTCGCTCACCACCATGCAGCGCAGTCAGGATTGGGCGGACGAGGGCGGGATTTATCGTATGGTCGGCTACAACGATATCGGCCACGTCGAACACCTGCTCTCCCCCTTCACCGGCGGGGCATACGAACCGTGACGATACAAAATCCATCGTTCAAAACTCGAAGTCGCTCTTGGTCAGCAGCTTGAAGACGAGCAGCAGGGCGAAGGAGGCGACTATCAGTATCGCGCTGAGGACGATGCCCACGCCGAGGCCGTCCGCCGACTGCATCGCAAGGGCAATCGCAAGAGGCATGGTTTGGGTCTTGCCCGCCAAGTTGCCCGCGAACAGCAGGGTCGCCCCAAACTCGCCCAGTGCCCGCGCCCAACATAGCACCGCCCCACCCGCCAGCCCCGGCCCCGCCAGTGGCATGGTCACGCTAAAGAAGGTACGTAGCCACCCCGCACCATCCACCCGCGCCGCCTCCTCTACCTCGTGGGGGACAGCCGCAAAACCCACCCGCGCCGCCTTGATGTAGAAGGGGGCAGCAACAAAGGTTTGGGCCAATATCACCGCCGTCAGCGTGCCGGTGGAGAGGTCGAGGCCAAGCTGCTGCTCTACCCCGCCCAGTAGCCCGAATCGCCCGAAGGTGAGCAGCAAGGCCACCCCACCCACCGCGGGCGGCATCACCAGCGGCAGTTCGATGACCGTCTCCATCAGCCGCTTGCCGCGAAACTCCCGCCGCCCCAACAGCCACGCAATCGGGGTGCCGAACAGGATAATCGCGGCAAGGCTAATCGCGGTGCTGACCGCACTGAGGCGGAGCGCGTCGAGCGTCACCTCGCGGGTCAAATAGTCGCCAAACTGGTCCAGCGGCACCCGCATCAGCAGGGCCAGCAGAGGCAGAGTGATAAAGGTGAGGAACACCGCCGTCAACGTGGCTATCAGCAACTTTATCCCGAAATCACCCCAGCCCCGCGCTTTTGGATTTTGGATTTTGGATTTTGGATTGTCCGTAACCAGCGTCGCCTTCATCGCCACTCTTTCATCCCGTATCGCCTCATTTATTGGGGCCGAATCCGAAGTCGGCAAGGGTCTTCTGCCCCTCGCTACCTAGCACGTAGGCGATGAACGCCGTGGCCGCAGTGGGGTTGGGGCTGCCCTTCACCTTGCCAATATAATATACGGCGATGACATTGACTTGGTCGGGTATCGCAATGGTTTGCACCGGCCCAATGTTGGCAACTGGGGTGGCCCGCTGGGTGGCTGCCGCGTCGGTGGTGTAGACTATGCCCGCATCGGCCTCGCCCAGTTGCACCTTTGCCACTACCGCCTTGACGTTATCCTCCTTGCTAATCACGTTGGCGTTGACCTTAGCCTTGAAGTCGCTGCCGTAGGCGGGGTCGGCACTGAGCTTGTCCAGCACCTGCTGGCTGTAGTTGCCCACCGGCACGCTGGTGTCGGCCAAATCCAGCTTCACCCCCGCTCTCGCCAAATCCTTCAGGCTGCTGATGTTAGCAGGGTTCTTGCTGGGGATAATCACCACCAGCTTGTTGGTGAGCAGCTTCTGCGCGTCACCGTCTATCAGCCCCGCGCTGACCGCCGCATCCATGTTCTTCTTATCGGCGGAGGCGAAGACATCGGCTTTCGCCCCCCCCTTTAGCTGCGTGACCAAATCCTGCGAACCGGCAAAGTTATACTCCACTTCGCTGCCGCCCGCGCCAGCCTTGAAGTCGCCGCCTACCTTGGTGAATGCCTCCTTCAGGCTGGATGCGGCGAACACAGTCATCTTGCCGCTACTGGGGGTGGGGTTATCGCCGCCACACGCGCTGAGGGCCAGCATCACGACCAACACCACCACTAGTGGGCGCATCAACCTCACTGCATGGATTGCCATGCCAACTCTACCTTTCTGCGGTTCATTCCGCATCTATCTCATAATCTTCCTGTCGCGGCATCCCGCCACTGCGACAGCGGTTGCAGCGGCCATGCACGGTGAAGTTGCCGAACTCCGGCTCGAAGTTGTAGCCCATCAACAACCGTTCGCGTAGCGGGGCGAGATACATCAGGTTCACTTCTTGCACCCGCCCGCAATAGTTGCATACAAGGTAGTGTTGGGGGCGACCCGGCTGCAACAAGCGATAACGCAGACAGCCATCCACCGCCACCGCACTAACTAGGTGCAGCTTCATCAGCATATCGAGGTTGCGGTAGACGGTGGACAGGTTGACCTTGCCGTTCGCCTGTCGCGCCTGCGCGTATATCTGCTCCGCGCCGATGCCCACCTCCGACTCGGCAATTATCCGCAAAATCAGGGTGCGCGAGGTGGTCAGCCGATGCCCATTGTCACTGAGCAGCCGATTGACCCCCTCTACCTGTGCGCCAGCTTCATCCACCTTCGCCCTCCCTCTAATGCAAACATTTGCAATAGACTACCGTGTAAATTATAGCAGAATGCCGCATTGGTGGCAAGCAGTACCCGCGCGTCCTACGCTTATACCTTTTGTGGTACAATAATTGCCCATCTGATGTGTGGGCATGGGGGCAAATTGGGGACACACTGCGTAAGGAGCCGCTGCTTGTACATCGAGAACCGAATTACCATCCACGCGCCGCTGGAGGTGGTGTTTGCGGCCAGCGCGGACATCGAGGCGTGGCCGCGCATCCTGCCCCACTATCGTTACGTGCGCCGTCAAATTAGGCCCGACGGCAACGAAGTGTTCGCCATGTCCGCGTGGCGTAACCTTTGGCCCACCTTCTGGACTAGCACGCAGCAGATTATCCCCCCCGACCAGCCGGGCGGCCCATTGGTGCGCTATCGCCATGTCGCGGGGGTGACTAGGGGGATGTATGTGGAGTGGCGGTTCACCACCAGCGCGGACGGAGTGGCAGTATGTATCGCCCACGACTTCCTCCCCGACCGCGCAGTGGTTCGCCTCGCGCCGGTGCAGTTCATCGTGCTACACGCCTTCGTTGCCAACATCGCGGATAAAACTTTGCTAGGGGTGAAACGGTATACTGAAGGGCAATGATGACTTAGGTTTGAGGTTTGATTAGAGAGGAAGATTGGATGAATCATCGAGTTGTGATTAGCGGAATTGGCGCAATCACCCCGATTGGGCACGGGCGGGAAGGGTTGTGGCAGGGGCTACGCCGCAACGCCTCGGCGGTGCAGCATATTGACCGCTTCGACCCGACGGAGTTTCGCTCCCAGAACGCGGCCCAAATTAACGACTTCGACCCGCTGCGGTATATGGACGAACGCCGCGCTCATCGGCTGGACCGCTACGCCCAGTTTGGGATGGCGGCTTGTCGCCTTGCGGTGGCCGACGCGGGCTTGGAGCTAAACCACGCTGAGGCGGCGGTGGCGGGCATCTACTTGGGCAGCGCGTTGGGGGGTATCATCTACGCCGAGGAGCAGCACATCAACTATCTGCGCGATGGATTGAAGGCGGTCAGCCCCACGCTGGCAATCGCGGTGTTTGGCGGAGCGAGTCCCTCGAACGTAGCGTTGGAATTGGGCTGGCATGGGCCGAACATGGCGAACGCGAACGGCTGCGCCAGCGGGGCGATGGCGATTGGTGAGGCGGCGCGGCTGATTCGCAGCGGTCAGACCCCGGTGATACTGGCGGGAGGGGTAGAAGCCCCCCTCGCGCCGCTCACCTATGGCGCGTTCAGCGTGATTAAGGTGATGTCCACCCGCAACGATGAACCCGTCACCGCTAGCCGCCCATTCGACCGCAACCGCGACGGCTTCGTGATGGGCGAAGGGGCGGGGGTGCTGGTGCTGGAGGATTACGACCACGCCCGCGCTCGTGGTGCCTGCATCTACGCCGAGGTGCTAGGCTACGGCACCACCACCGATGCCTATAATATGACCGCACCGTTGCCCAGTGGAGAGCAGGCCGCCCGCGCTATCACCATTGCGCTGGCCGACGCTGCGCTCGACCCCGCGGCGATTGGCTACATCAACGCGCACGGCTCCTCCACCACCCTTAATGACGTGACCGAGGCGAAGGCGATACGTCTCGCGCTAGGCAAGGCGGCGGATAGGGTGGCAGTGAGCGGCACAAAGGGGCTGCACGCCCACGCGCTGGGGGCGACCGGGGCAATCGAAGCGGGCATCTGTGCCCTCGCCCTACACTGCGACTGGCTGCCCCCCACCTGTAATCTCGTCAATCTCGACCCCGACATTGACCTCGACCTTATCACCGGCGCGGGCCGTGAGCAGCAGGTGGAGTACGTGCTATCCAACTCGTTCGGCTTCGGGGGCATCAACGCCAGCCTTGTGTTTGGCCGCGTTTAACGAATAAAGAAGGTAGAAGGTAGAATCTAGAATGAAAGGTGTAGCATCCTATACATAGGGGGCTACGCCTTATTTTATTAGGACTTACACAGGTGCGGGTGGATTTATGCCTGATGACGTAGGGGCGAATCGCATCCGCCCTGCTGACTATGACCATGCCCATCGGATGCAAACAGACCTAACCACGTAGTTACGATGCACGTTGATGCTGGGAGTGTGGGCTTATGCGATGCGCCCCTACGCCATCCTCGCTAGTTCAGGATAGGCGTTGGTGCAGATGTGAATTGGACCGGGGCGAACGCAGCCCGCCCCTACGTAAATACACTATGGGCGCGACGAGTTGGTATAAGCACCTACTGCTTAATCACCCCGGCTTTGCTGCGGCGCACATCGGGGGTTAGTTGGTGGATGGCGAAGCCGAGGACAATCATCGCCAGCAGGCTGCCAATCGCCACCTGATAGCCGACCCGCCCCACCACATTGGGGTCGAAGATAGTCAGGCTGAGGCCCCAGATGAGCGGGCCGAGGACGGCGGCGAACTTGCCGGTTAGGTTGTAGATGCCCATGAACTCGCCGAGGTGTTCGGGGGGGCTGAGTTCAATCATCATGGTGCGGGCGGCCACCCACGTGCTGCCCAACGCCACCCCCGCCAGCGTAGCGATGCCATACTGGAAAATCGCCTTGTCGGTGATGAATATCGCGCTAATCAGCACCACCATCCATAGCACCAGCGAGATGTTCAGGCTGCGCTTGCTGCCTAGTCGGTCGTTGATGAAGCCGAAGATAATCGAACCAATCACCGCGGCGATAATCGCGGGGCCGAGCGCATCAATCGCGTTCGCCAACCCAATCACCTTCACCGCGTAGACCGCCATGGCGATGATAATGGTGTTGAGCGCGTCGGAATAGAAGAAATTGGCAACGAGGAAGACGAACAGGCCGGGGTATTTACGGGTTTCTTGCAGGGTGCGCCACGTCTGGGTGAGGCTGCGGACGAAGGAGCGCATATTCAGGCCAAAGTCGTTCGGCTCGACCTCCGCTTTCGCCACATCCACGTTGGCGTAGCCCGCCACCTCCGCCCCGAATGGGGCAGTCGCGGGCGACTCCTCCGCCTCGATTTTACCCTGTGCGGTAAGCCTTACCTTGCGCTCCTTCACGAAGATGAAGCAGGGGAGCGCAAACAGCAGGAACAGTGCGGCGGAGGGGATGAAGGCGGATTGCTCCTGCCCCTCGGCGATGGGAATAACCTTGCCCACCAATATCCCGCCCAGCAACGCCCCCGCGTAGCCAATCCCCCCCCCCCCGCCCGCGATAGTCCCCCAAGTCTGCGTGGTGCTGACCGAAGGGAGCAGCGCATCGTAGAAGATAAGGGCGACTTGATAGCCGACGTTCGCCAACACGTAGGCGGCGACTATCAGCCACACATAGTTGGCGGGCGATATGCCCATCACCATAGTCATGCCGATGCAGAACAGGGTGGTGCCAATCAGCCATGGCAGCCGCTTACCCCCGCCCTTGTCGGACAAGCCGCCAATCAGCGGGCAAATCAGGGCGATGATAAGCTGCGACACCGATTGCGGCACGGTGTAGACCAACGCGCCGAGGCCGAGGTTGGTGATGAACAAGGGAAAGTAGGTGGTGACGATGTTCAGGCTGAAGATGGTGTTGGCAAAGTCGTACAGGGTCCAGCTAGCGGTCGCCAGCAGGCTAGGCTGCATCTCCTCGACCTCCACTTGCATCGCAACCGGGCTGGGCATGATGGGCGTGGCATCCATAGGGGGTGGCTTCCTCTCTTAGGCTAAGGGGCGGCACTCCGATGAGGGGATTATAGCACACAATTGTTATCGCAAAGTTAAGGGTGGGGAACAATATCAGGGCAGAGGAACTCGATACGCACATACTGGGATAGGGCGGGGTAATGGTCGCGCCAGTCGGTGTCGGTGGCATTGTATATCGGCGGCTTGGCGGGGTGGGTTAGGGCGACGGCGACGAACTTGTGGTCGGAGCGGTCGAACTTCCTAGCTTCTTCATCAGGTGGAAACTCTACGAAGCTGCCATTTGGGGTAGGGGTGATTATTACCTGTTCGCACCGTCCCGTATAAAGGTTGGAATATAGCCACTTCATGAACGCTTGCCCCGGCCCGCTATTTTTGTCCAATGCTTGCCGCTCATATTCCGTAAGTATGAGGCGTTTCTCGTCTAGCACCAACGTGCGGCTCTGCTTGATTTCCTCCAATAGGTCGCGGCAAGCATTGATGCAGGCGAGCGTCACCTGTGGTGAGGGGATTTGAGTATTGGCGACAACAAGGACGTTGGTATCTACGACGTTGTAAATCAAGCAGCAACCTCCTGCGCGACGATAATTTCTGGTTTGGCCTCCCGCTTTTCTTGCTCACGACTAACTGCCGCTTTGCTCTGCTCCACTAGGTCTTCCATCTCGTCGCCAAAGAAATCCTCCGGCCAGTTGGTGATGTAGCCATACTCGTTTAGCAGCAGCGGCTTCAGGTGCGATGCGCCTTGCTCACCCATCTCACAGAAGTAGAGGGCGGCATCTTCAGCGGCAAACTTCTCCTCGGCAATGCGCCGCTGTAGCCTCCGCAACAGGTGTTCGCTATGGCTCTCCAAGATTATCTGGATATCACGCTCATCATTAGTCACATCAATCAACATATCGGCCAGCCCCGCCTGTACTGAGGGATGTAGGTGTATCTCTGGCTGTTCGAGGATGATAGTCGCGCCTGCGGGGGCGTAATAGCAAAGCGTCAGCACCGGCAGGATTTGAGACACCCCAAAGCCGACATCGGTGACTGGCACCTCGGTCGCATCTTTGGTGCGCTTCACCAATACTTCGTACTCTTGCCGCCCTTTGGCGATAGGTTGCAGCCTAAAGCTATGCACAAGACCAAGCTCTTGAAGCCAGCTAGCTACTCGCTCCTCTACACCCATTTTACCGACTCGTGATGCCAACAATGCAGCAACGAAGTTTTCACCATGCACACCAACATCTTGTGGTTGCTCACCGCCCCATACGTAAGTGCGATGGGGATAATCACGGAGCGGGCCGAGGTAGAAGGTATCCTTGAAGCAGCCTTCAAACAGCCACGGCAAATCCCCAATGATTTCTTTATTCTCGTATATGTAGCTGGATGCTTCGGGAAAGCCGTAGCTTTTTACTGGCGACCCCGTTGCCCAAATCCTTTGGCTATGCTCTTGCTTTAGCCTGAAGTCACCCACCAAATCGTAGGCCTCACCCCGTGTTGTTATACCAAAGGCATTCTCATTACCATCAGTTTCAGAGATGTAATACGTGAAGTCCTTAAGCCTAATGCTATCGTCATCGCCGATAATATCTGCTTCAAAGCTCAATCCTTCGGCAATAGTGTACATCTTATCATTCGCCGTGGTAGTAAGCATTGTATTTTCAGGTTGCCAACTCAAGGAATAGCAAATCTCCCCCGGCACCTTGTGCTGAAACATCACGTCGCGGAAGGTGCCAAGCTGCGTGTAAGGACCATTGAAGGCTAGCACGGTGTTGC
>JBBSEE010000085.1:0-8105 GCA_038239995.1 Chloroflexia bacterium
AAGGCGGCGCGGGCGGCGGGTAGGGGGGGCGGATTGATGCTATACAGGGAGGCAGGGGTGATGTCGGTGGGGTAGAAGGCCGCGGTGAGGCTGCTACGCGGCGCGGCGTTGGCGACGCTGAGGGTGAGGGCGGCGGCGGTGGGCTGGCCGCTGGCATCGCTGACCCGCACGGTGAACACCGCATCGTCGCCCGGCTTGGCCGCCGCGTCCGGCTCAATCGTCACGCTGAGGGTGCTAGTGAGCGGCACGCTGAGGTTGACCCCGGCACTGAGCGGTCCGGCGGCGGTGTTGACCACCACTTGCACACGGGCGGCGGGAGCGAACTCCGCGCTGATGGGTATTGGCAGGTTGCTGCTCCCATTGATGATGACGTTCTGGTGGCTGATGAAGCCGTCGCGCTCGATGGTGAGCAGGCCCAACGCTGGGGTGAAGGGGGCGGATAGGTCAATCGTCACCATCGCGGTATCGCCCACGCTGTAGCTGGGTCGGTCCAGACTGACGCGCAGGGGGCTGACGGGCAGCGTGGGTATATCCGCCTGACTAGTGGGCTGGGCAACTAGCGCATCGCCCGCCCCCGCCACGTACACGGTCACGCGCTGCTCCTGCCCCAATGCCGCCGCGCTGAGGGTATACCAGCCCGCCCGCAAGGCGGGGGAGAGGCGGAAGCTGCCCCCCACCATCCCGTAGCTATCGGGGCGGAGCATGGTGGCAGCAAGGGCGATGCCCCGCGCGTCGGACAGAGTCATGTTGATGTTCGCCTCGGCGGGCAACTGATAGGCGGGGGCGACCCCGCTGCGGGCCACCACCTTGAATTGCAGCGCATCACCGGCGGCGTAACTATCGCGGTCGGTGTACAGGTACAAGCGAGCATCGTTGGCGGTCGCCTGCTGTCCGCCGAGGTAAGCGACCGCCCGCGCAATCGCCCCATCGCTGGCGAGGGCGAAGCTGGGCTGCACACCGGGGCGCAGGTTGGTAAGGTAGCTGCCATCCGCGCCGCTCTTGCCGCTGTCCAGCAATTGGTAGGCTTGGTCGTAAATCTGCACCGTCCGCCCCGCGATGGGCGTGTTGCCGCGCGTCACCCACACAAGGAGTTGACCGTCCACCTGCTTGACGCTGAGTTGCTCGTTGCTGACCAGCAGCAGCGTCCGCGCGTAGGCGTGCTGCGGGTCGCCACCTTTGGGCGCGATTTCGCCCACGCGGTAGCCAAAGGTCGCCAGCAGGTACACACCCGGCTTCTCAATGTCGAGGTTATAGGTGCCGGTATAGACCTGCGCCCCACTGACCGCCACCTCGCTGTTGGCGAGCGACTTCAGCTTCGGCGCGGCGGTGATGCTGCCATTGGTGACGGCAGATAGGTAGAACTCTAGGCGGTCCACGTTGCCATCAGGCGGTTGGCTGAAGCTGAAGGGGAGGGTGAGGTCGGGGCCGGGGGTGAGGCTGATGAGCGGTACGGTGGGGCCGGGCGGGGCGGTGGTGAAGCTGACTTGGGGGATGCTGGCGGTGTGGAACTGCCAGCTAGTCGGCCCACTGAGCGGCACACTGGCGGCACTGAGGGTGTTGTGGCCGAGGGTGGCGGTGATGAGGGTGTTGGGTGGCAAGGAGGTGGGGATAAAGCTGGCACTGAGGCGGTCGTCGGCCCATTGCCACTTGCCCACCGTTGCCGGTTGCAGGCTGAAGTTGCTCTCCACGCTCTGCTGCTGCATCGGCTGGCTGAAGCGCAGGCTAATCGTCTGCGTCGCCGCCACCCCGCTGGTATAATCGGGCGGGTCGTAGCTGACCAGCGCGGGCGGCGGGGCGGTACTCCATGTGTAGGTGAAGGGGGCAGCCAGCGACCCGCCCCCCACGTAATGCGCGGTAGGCTGCACGGTGAGGGTGTAGACGCTGGCGGGGATGTAGCCGAGGCTGTAGGGGACGAAGCGCACCTCGTTGTCGGCCACCCAGTTGTAGCTGCCGGGGATAGGCGGGTCAATTCGCACCGCCTGCTCCACCGAGCCATGCTCCATTGGCACATCGAAGCGCACCGCAATCGCAGCATCGAGCGGCACGTTGGTGTTGGTGAGGGGCTGGTTCTCCGCGTTGACCGGACCGTAGCCGCTAATGTGGGCGGGGGGTAGTTGGGCCACAGCGGTGGCCGTGGCATCCGCCCGCGCCACGCTGGTGAGGGCAATATCGGGGGTGGGCGACGGCTCGCCCTCGGTGCGGGCCACATGACCGAACAAGTCGCGGGCGGCGGGATTCTGTATCAGCAGAAATCCAATCACCCCTACCGCCCCAGCCAACGCCACCACCCCGACCAGCTGCGCCACGCTCCAGCGGGCGATATAGTGGCCGTGCTGCACCCGCCCTCGCGGAGCCACCCCCCGCCTTTGCTCCTCGATGGCGGCCAGCACGCGGTCACGCAGTTCGGGGTTGGGCTTGGCGGGGGTGCGCGAACCCTTGCTACTGAGCAACGCCTCCATTTGCCGATACTTAGCCAGCGCGTGGCTGCACCGACTGCAAGTTTGCAGGTGCGCTTGTAGCTCCTCACGCTCACGTTTGCTCAACTCGTTGTCAATGTAGCGCGAGAGCAGGTCCTTATAGGCGGGACAGCCCACTACTATCTGCCTCCCGGTGATGCGGTGCGGGTGTAGGCGGCGACAAACAGTTCGCGGGCGCGGGCTAGCCTGCTCCACACCGTGCCGCGCGGGATTTTGAGGATGTCGGCAATCTCATCGCAGGAGAAGCCTTCGATGCTGCGTAGCACCAGACAGGCGGCCAGTTGGGGGGGCAACTGGGCTAGCACCTCATGCACCGCGTCCGCCTCGGCGTAGTCGGCGGCGAAGTCGCTGCTGGGGGCGGCGATGTCTAGCTTGATACCACGTGGGGGGGTGTCGTCACTGTTGCGCTCCTCGCGCAGGGGGAGCATCGGTATCGCCTTGCGCCGACGCAGCGCGTCGAGGCAGAGGTTGGAGGCGATGCGATAGAGCCACGCTTGCAGCCCTGCTTCGTTCCGTAGGCTAGCGATGTTCTGGTAGGCCTTGATGAAGCTCTCTTGGGTAATATCGTCGGCCTGCTCCGCGTTGCCCAGCAGCCGGTAGGCGTAGTTGTAGATGGCGAGATGGTAGGTCTCATAGATCACCGCGAAGGCGGCGGCATCCCCCGCCCGTGCCTGCTCCAATACTGCGCTGTCCATCTCTACACCCCCTTGTCGCGCAACCGCTGCTTTGTGTCTAGGGTTATTATATGAACAAGGGTAGGCGGTGTCAAGTTGGGTGGATGCGGGAAGAACAGCGGCTACTTCATCAGGCCGCTAGTTGTATTGCAGCTATGAGGAGCAAAAGCAGCACACCGCCGCGCGTAACCCCGCTTCTAAGCATCGCTAGCTCCCTCCTCAGTTCGTGCCAACCTATCTCTACGGCACAAATTGCCATTTACAGCTATCTGATAGACGCTCCACCGCTGCGAAAAGTTCCCGTTGCCCCGAGTGTCGCCAATTTTACACCCCAACTGTAAACCGCTTTATACTGGCCGCCGCGCATCTGGGGTATCATAGGGGTGTCGGGACAAACAAACGAAAATAACCAACGCCGACAGCAAAGGAAGAGAAAGAAGACCATGATTGCAATGATAACTACCCTAGTCAACCATTTGCTCCACGAACGTGAGGAGCAACGCAAGGACGAGCAACGCATCCTCTACCGCAACTTCGAGTTGCCCGACCGCCAGCTACAACCTACCATGTCAAACCTTACTCTCAACACCGTTGGCCTGTACCTCGTCAACTCCGCGCCGCTGTCTCGCTCCTACCAACTCAGCGAAGCACCCGTCTGGGTCGCAGGCCACAACCGGGGCTGGTAATCCCCGCCCGCCCCACGCTGCGCGGCCATCTTCTGACCACCGCCAGCACCTCCCCTCCTATACCCCTCTCCTCTCCTCACTCCTCTGTGGGTGGGTTGGCAGAAAAGCCTCCGCCAAGGCCAACTGTCCAGCCCGCCCACTCCCCTTTTCATTTTGGATTGCAGATTGGGGACGCAACCTGCAATCATGATTCTAGATTCCACCTTCTACCTTCGAGCATTCCCCTTAGTACACGATGCGCCGCTCCAGCAATTGGGGGGTGAGTATCTCCACCCGCCCCTTGCCCACCTTGACCGCGCCCTGCGTGGCAAACTCGCCCAGTATCTTGTTCACGCTCACTCGTGTCGCCCCCACCGTGTCCGCTAGCTCGGTTTGGGTAATCAGCAGCAGGGGGCTATCGTTCTCGCGGCTGAGTTCGAGCAGCTTCTTCGCCACCCGCCCGGCAAGGTCGAGGAAGGTGGCCGCCTCCACCTCGCCGTTCATCCGCCGTATGGTGCGGGCCATCCCCCCCAGCAGGCCCATCGCCATGTCGGGGAAGGAGCGCAGTGCGGCGATGAAGTCCTCGCGCGATAGCGACAGCAACTCCACATCGTCTACCGCCAGCGCGGTGGCGGAGCGGGGTGCGCCATCGAACAGCGACAACTCGCCCAGTGTGTCGCCCGGTTTCATCACCGCGATGATAATCTCCTCGCCGCTCTCGATGGGGTCTACCAGCTTGACCCGTCCGCGCACAATCACGTAGAGGCTGATGCCTACATCGCCCTTGTTGAAGATATATGCGCCCGCGCGGTATAGCCGCCGCTTCATTCGGTCGGCGAGCAGCTTTCGCGCCCCTTCGGTCAAGGGGGCGAACACCCCGCTGCGACCGAGGTGTTCGACCACCCAGTCCACCTCTCGTCCCTCTTGCGTGACCATGCTTTTTGTCCTCTCCGTACCATGCTGACCATAAGACACCCGCCTTGCGCCACCAGACTGATTGGCCCGCACCTGTTCTGGCGCGGTTATGCCACTCACCACAAGTCGGCATATCCTTCTAAGCTCCCGCCAGAGCTTTCTACCCTGTGATTATACACTTATTCTTTACCCAAATCCAAATAGCAGTGACGTAGCCAAGCAGGGCAGGCCGCCAACCGCGTACCCACACCAAAATCCAAAATCCAAAATCTAAAATCTAAAATCGCCCCGCTTGCCATTTGCGCGGATTTGTGGTATATTAAGGGGGCAAACACCATCGGGGTGTGGCTCAGCCCGGTAGAGCGCTGCGTTCGGGACGCAGAGGTCGCGCGTTCAAATCGCGCCATCCCGACCCCTATGGACGACCCTACGCAATTGGGGCCGTCCTTTTTGTCGCCTTCTAGCCTTAGCACCGAAGCAGCAAGGTGACGTAGTTACGATGGGCATAATCGCGGGTCGGCAGGGCGGATGCGATTCGCCCCTACGTCATGCGGGCCTGTTCGCTTCATCTGCGGTTATAATTCTAAGAGATTGGATTGCCGAGGCGTTGCCGCTATGATTCGCACGATTGTGTTCTTCATCTCGATGATGATGATGGTGGTGCAGAGCTACCTCTCCCCCTTCGCCTCCAGCCCCATGCTGCCTACCCCTACCAGTAGCCCGGTCGCATCGGCTAGCCCCTCGCCCGTCCCTATCCCTACCCCCCCACCCACCACCGACCTGACGGCCAACGCGGACACGGCTACCCGCGTGCGCGACACGGTTGTGCCTCATGCCGATACGATTGACCTCACCCGCCGCCTGCGCCTCAATGGGCAGGACATCCCCGCCACCTCTGCGCTGACTATCACCGACCGCGCGGTGGGCAGCAAGGACGTATTCTGGATGAGCGATGCCCTCGGCCACCGCTACTATACCGTGACTGCCAGCCTCGCCGCCAAGTCTGACCACGCCTATATGTACGTGGCCGCTGGCTACAAGGCCAGCGGGGCCGACCTGCAAGCCGCGCTGCAAACCTTCGAGGACAAGATTTACCCCACCAACCACCGCTACTTTGGCAGCGAGTGGACCCCCGGCGTGGACCACGACCCCCATATCACCATCCTGAACGCGGACATCAGCGGGGCGGCGGGCTACTTCTCCCCCGCCGATGAGTTCCCCACTGCGGTGAACCGCTACAGCAATATGCGGGAGATTATCTACATCTCCATCCCCCCCAGCAACGAACTCTACCCCGCCACTATCGCCCATGAGTTCCAGCACATGATTGAGTTTCATGAGAACCCCAACCAGAGCGTGTGGCTGAACGAGGGCGCGTCCGAGCTAGCGATGTGGCTGAACGGCTACAGCGTGGGCGGCACCGACTCCTCGTTCACGTTCAACCCCGACACCCAACTGAACTCGTGGGGCAGCGACCCCAACCTGTCTATCAGCCACTACGGGGCTGCTTATCTGTTCCTCCGCTACCTCGACCATCTCTATGGGGCGGGCTTCATCCGCAATATTGTAGCCTCGCGGCAGACTGGCCCCGCCTCAGTGAACTACGCCCTGCGTCAGCAGGGGGTGGGCGGCGACTTTGATAGTCTGTTCAAGGATTGGGTGGTGACTAACTGGCTGGGTAAGCGGGTGAACAATGACCCCCGCTATAGCTATGGCGATGCCAGCCCCCCCTCGGTGCAGCGCAAGGTGACGATTAGCAGCTACCCCACCACTCACACCGACACGGTGCATCAGTACGCCGCCGATTACTACGAACTGAGCGGCGACGGTCATGACCTTACCATCAACTTCAGCGGGGATAGCAGCGTGAAGGTCATCGGCAACCAGCCTCATAGCGGCAGGTATGAATGGTGGAGCAACCGCGACGATGCCGCCGACAGCACCCTTACCCGCGACTTCGACCTCAGCGCGGTCAGCGGGGCGGTCACGTTCAGCTTCGCGGCGTGGTACGACCTTGAGCGGGGCTTCGACTATGCCTATGTGGAAGCCAGCAGCGACGGCGGCAACACATGGCAAGCCTTGCCCGCCACCGACACCTCCGACTATAACCCCAACGGTAACAGCTACGGCCCCGCCTACACCGGGGTTAGCGGCGGGGGCAGCGACCCAACGGCGGCCATGTGGGTGAACGAACAAGTTGACCTCAGTGCTTATGCGGGCCAGCAGATTAAGCTGCGCTTTGAGCAAATCACCGATGGAGCGTACAACGCGCAGGGCCTCGCCCTCGACGATTTCAGCATTCCTCAGCTTGGATACCACGATGACACCGAGGGCGGCGACGGTGGCTGGCAGGCGGCGGGCTTCCTCCGCCTCGACAACACCATGCCCCAACGCTACTTCGTGCAGGCAGTGGAGATGATGGCGGATAATAGCTACAAAGTGGTGGATTTGCCGGTAGATGCCAGCGGCAAGGGCAGCCTGACTATCCCCGCGCTAGGCGGCACGGTGCAGAGCGCGGCCCTCATCGTCGCCACCTATGCCCCCAAGACCACCCAAGCGGCGCACTACACCCTCGATATGGTATCAAGAAGGTAGAATTAGTTATGAGTTATGAGTAATGAGTAATGAGTTTTGAGTGCCGCATAAAGAAAGTTTCGCTCACTCCCCTTCTTAGGAGTTACGCAGTTGGGGTGGATTTGCGTCTATTGATGTAGGGATGTGATTTATCGCGCCCTGCTGAACTGCGTAACTCCCACCTCCTAATGACCGCTTTTTCAATCCGTTGGCCGCCTCCGTTCACCCAAAATGGGGGCGCACCCCGAAGGATGCGCCCCCACTCATGGCTCAATGCTCAATGCTCATGGCTAAGGAGTGGTCACGCCCTTGTAGACAATCTGGCACATCTGGTCGCGTTGGATGTTGTTGTTGGGCCGGAAGGTGCCATCGGGGAAGCCGTTGACCACGTTCTTGTAGTGGGCGGTCTCGATGTACAGGTAGAAGACGTTAGAAGGCGGCACGTCGCTATACGTCTGCCCGCCACCGACTGGCGTAACCAGCGCGTAGTGCGCCGCACTGACTACCAGCTTGGTGACTTGCCCGCGCGTGATGGCGAGGTTGGGCAAGTAGCAAGGGTAAGTTGCCCCCGCTGCTTGGCACTGCGCTGGGGTGAAACCGCCGAGGATGCCCGCGTGGTAGCCTGCCTCGATGTAGGTGAAGGCGTAGTAGCTGGGCTGCACATCGGTGAAGTCGGGTTGGCCGGTGGGGGTGTAAGGGGCGATGCCGAAGCCCAGCACCACCACCTTAGCGAACTGAGCGCGGGTGGCGGTGCCGCTTGGCCCGAAGTGGGTGGGGTCAATGCCATTGACCACCCCACG
>JBBSEE010000086.1:0-8076 GCA_038239995.1 Chloroflexia bacterium
CAGCAGGTCGCGGGTTTCGCTCATTATGCTACCTCCTGTGGCTTATGATAGGGCGATTGCGTGTCGCCGTCAAGCCCCGCCTAACTTCTACATCTCCCGACCGATTGACAGGCGGGGGCATAGTTCGGTATAATCGCGGCAACGCAATTATCGCGGGTGCTATTGTTGGCACCTGATAACCGCATACCGCATCAGACGCTGATGAGGAGGAGTAGGCGGTTCGACTTGCTGATAGAGAACGGGGTG
The DNA here is from genome assembly GCA_038239995.1 of Chloroflexia bacterium. GTDB lineage: Bacteria > Chloroflexota > Chloroflexia > QHBQ01 > QHBQ01 > QHBQ01. The sequence goes on from JBBSEE010000086.1 coordinate 247, forward strand.
CCACCGGCTGGAAGCCCCCGACAGCAGCCGTCGCCGAACGTAGCCTCGGAGTCGTGCGGGCCAACCGCCGGGTGCTAGCCCCGGCCCAGTAGCCCCCACCGGGCCTGCCCGTTATCGCAGCCACAAGGGTTCTCGCTGCCCCGCAGCCGGAGCCGAACTAAGGTGGTACCACGAAGGTTTACCCTCTCGTCCTTATCTGGATGAGGGGGATTTTTGTTTTACCCGCCGTTTGGGGGGCAAACACCCACCCCCAGCCCCTCCCGGTGGGAGGGGAGATGACACTAGCCCCTTGTGGGTGAGGGATAACGAAGGAGGAACAAGCGATGACTGATACTATCGAACGCCCCCGTGAACAGGCCGCGCCGCCCGAAATGGCGAAGGCTTACGACCCCGCCGCCACCGAGCCGCGCTGGTACCAGTTCTGGGAGGGCAACGGCTACTTCACCGCGGCAATCCGCGCGGGGGAGCAACCCTTCACCATCATCATGCCCCCGCCCAACGTGACCGGCGCGTTGCACCTCGGTCATGCCCAGCGCAACGCCACCGAAGACCTGATGATTCGCTGGCATCGGATGCGCGGCGAACCCACCCTGTGGCTGCCGGGGCAAGACCACGCCGGTATCGCCACCCAAGCGGTGGTCGAGCGCGAACTGGCGAAGCAAGGGATTGACCGTCGCCAGATGGGTCGCGCCAAGTTCGTGGAGTGCGTCTGGCAATGGCGGCACGAGGTGGGCGACATCATCCTCAATCAGTTCCGCAGGCTGGGGGCAAGCGTGGACTGGAGCCGCTTCCGCTTTACCCTCGATGAGATACCCGCCCAAGCGGTGGTCGAAGCCTTCACCCGCCTGTATAACGACGGCCTCATCTATCGGGGTGAGCGCATCGTCAACTGGGACCCCAAGGACCAGACCGCTATCTCCGACCTAGAGGTGGACTATGAGGAGCGCACCGACCCGCTCTACTACATCAAGTATGGGCCAATTGTGCTGGCGACCGTCCGCCCCGAAACCAAAATCGGCGACACTGGCCTTGCCGTCCACCCCGCCGACCCCCGCTACCAGCACCTCATCGGCAAGGAGATGCAGATACCCTCGGTCTGGGGCGACATCACGGTCAAGGTGGTGGCCGACGAGGCAGTGGACCGGGACTTCGGCACCGGGGCAATCAAGGTTACGCCCGGTCACGATTTCACCGACTTCGAGATTGGGCAGCGGCATGGCTTGCCCATCAAGCAGGTGATTGGCCCCGACGGGCGGATGCTCCCGGCGGCGGGCAAGTACGCCGGTCTGCCCGTGCTGGAAGCACGGCGGCAAATCGTCGCTGATATGCAGGCGGCGGGGCTGATTGACCACATTGATGAGAACTACGTCCACAAGGTGGCAATCTCCTCGCGCAGCGGCGGGCTAATCGAGCCGCTGGTCAGCGAGCAATGGTTCGTACGGATGAAGCCGCTGGCGGAGATGGCCCTAGCTGCGGTGCGCGATGGCCGTATCAGCATCGTCCCCGAACGCTTCGACAAAATCTACTTCGACTGGCTGGAGAACATCCGCGACTGGTGCATCAGCCGCCAACTGTGGTGGGGGCATCGCATCCCCGTCTGGTACGCGGAGGACGACCCGCATCGGCCTATCAGCGTGGGCCAGCCCCCCGACCCCGCCCAGTACGCGGGCAAAAGGGTGTGGCAGGATGAGGATGTGCTGGACACATGGTTCAGCAGCGGGCTGTGGCCGCTTAGTACCCTCGGTTGGCCGGTGGAGCAGCGCGACGAGGTCAACCCTACCGCCAACGACCTCAGCTACTTCTATCCCACCTCGGTGATGGAGACCGGCTACGACATCCTGTTCTTCTGGGTGGCCCGCATGGCGATGCTCTGCCTGTACCTGACTAAGGATGAGCAGCACCCCAAAGGCATCGAACCGTTCAAGACTGTCTATCTCTCTGGCCTCATCCGCGACGAGAAGGGCCAGAAGATGACCAAGAGCAAGGGCAACGTGATTGACCCGATTGGGCTGATGGAACGCTTCGGCACCGACGCGCTGCGCTTTGCCCTGATGACCAATAGCAGCCCCGGCAACGATATGAAGCTGTCCGACGAACTGCTGGAGAAGGGGCAACGCTTCGCCAACAAGCTGTGGAACGCCACCCGCTTCTTGCTCAAGCTGGCAAGTGAGGCCGGCGAACAACCCGCCCAACCTACATTGGCCGACCGCTGGATTACCAGCCGCTACCTTGCCACCGTTGCGGAGGTCAATCGCCTGCTGGAAGCCTACCAGTTCGGGCTGGCGGGGCGGTTGCTCTACGACTTCCTATGGACCGAGTTCTGCGACTGGTACATCGAGATACTGAAGCTGCCGGGTCGAGCCAGCATCGCTACCGCCCGCCGTATCCTAGATGCGACCCTACGTCTGCTGCATCCCTATATGCCCTTCGTCACCGAGGAGTTGTGGCAGCACCTCAACGGCTTCCCCGCCGATGATGCGACGCGGGACAAAGCCGAGCGCAGCATCATGGTGGCGGCGTGGCCGAAAGCGGCGGGGGAGCGCGATGAGCAGGCCGAACAAGCGATGACCGCTCTCATTGCCGCGATTACCGCGATACGCAACGCCCGCAGCGCGGCTAAGGCGGAGCCTAGCCGCAAGATTGCCGCCCACATCACCGCCCATACCGATGCGGCAGCCGCCACCTTCGACACCGAGCGCGAGGTACTCGTCCGTCTCGCCAACCTCGACCCCACCCAGTTGCAGATAGGGCGGGAGGAGACTAGCAGCCAGTCTGAGGGTATCAGCATCGCGCTGGATGAGGCGGACATCCACCTACCACTGGCGGGGTTGGTGGACATGGAAGCGGAGCGTAAGCGCATCGCTGAGGAAATCGCCGAAGCCGAGCGCGACATCGCCAATGCCGAGCGGCTACTCGCCAACGACAACTTCACCGCCCGCGCCAAGCCAGAGGTGGTGCAAAAGGAGCGCGACAAGCTGGCCGCCGCCCGCGACCGCCTTGCCCGACTGCAACGAAGGTAGAATAAAGTGATGAGTGATGAGTGATAAGCAATCTCCCCTCCCACCGGGAGGGGTAGGGGGTGGATGACTGGGTCTTCTCGCTCCCACCCCCAGCCCCTCCCGGTGGGAGGGGAAAAAGCACCTCACCCCTCAAACCTAACCCCGCCGCCGCTTGCCACCGCCGCGCTCTAGGGACTTGCTGATAGGGCGCACCAGTTGTTCGCTGACGTAGGCTACATCGAAGCCGTTGCGCTCTAGGTTGCGCTGGGCGGGGCTGGCGAGGGGGACGCGGGTGTAGATGAGGCTCGCGCCCGCTTTGACCGCATCGGCGAGACGGCGGCGAATCAGCGCGGTGTGCGCCCCCCGTTGCCGCCAGTGGGGGAGGGTACTAGTGTTGTATAGACCCGCGCTGCCCTCCCGCCCAATCATCATCCCCTCGGCGATTGGCTCGTCGCCCAGCCACGCGATGTAGGCATCCACCCCCACCGCGCGGCTCATCTGCCCTATCACACTGCGGGTGATACCGGCATCCGCCCCGCTGCGGCCAAAGCCCTCGGCGTTGAGGCGGGCGAACAGGGGGGTCTCGCCCGCCACCAGCTTCCGCACCCCAATCGCCGACTGGTCGGCCAGCCGCCAACTGTTGGGGTCGGCATAGCGCATCATCGCAAACTTACCGGCGGGCATGAAGTTGCGCTCCATTAGCATCCGCCGCACTTGGTCGCCGCCCGGCACCGGCGCGAGTTGCAGCCCACAGCAAACCGCCAACTCGTTCAGCCGCCCCACTATGGTGTCGAGCATCTCCTTCGTGACCGCCTCGTTCACCCCCAACCCCCATAGCGCGTTCAACCCCGAATTGCCGGGGGTGAGGGTGCAGAGGGTGAGGCACGCCCCGCCCAGCCGCTCCACATCGAGGCGCACCGAACCCCGCCCGCTCATCGTGTATATCTGCTCGGCATCGTCGCGGGTGGCGGTCTCCAGTTCGATAATCTGCTGGCGTAGCTCGTTATCCACTAGGCGTTCCCGCTCCCCGACTTGCCGTGCTTAAGGAAGACATTGGCAACCACCATCCGCGCGATGGCCGCGCCGCTTTGCAGCCGCCGCTGGCAATCCTCCAGCAGCTTGCCAGGACCGAACTGTTCACGGGCAAACTCCAACACCACCCCGTTCGCCAAATCGAACCCGCCCACCACTTCCTCCATTGAAGAGCCGCGCTTTATGCTGTGTTCTACCAGTTGGGCGAAGAAGCTGTTGTGGGGGTCAATCTTGGTGTCGTTCAGCCACTGCAATAGCGCATCAATCCCCGGCGGGATGTCGGCCTGCAAGCCGGTCAGGGTCTCGACCCCGACGTTGGGGTTATGCGCCTTCAGTTGCTCGAAGGCGCGGTTCACGATGCGCCGCTCGATCTCGGCGCGATGCTTGGTGATCAGTTCGCTCAACTGGTCACTGGCAGGCGTTGCCATCTTGTCTACTCCTCCCTGCACCATCGTGCGGGTGTGAATGCTTCAACTCACCACTTGCTAGGAGTTAGGCAGGGTGGAGGCTCATCTCCCTACACCTCGCCACCTGTGTAACCCCCAATCCAAAATCTAAAATCCAAAATCTAAAATCGCTTCATCCCTGTAGCTTGGCGATGACCGCATCGGCGACTTGCGAAGTGGAGGCGGCGGTGGGGTCGTTGCGGTCGGCCTTCATATCGTAGGTGACGTACTTGCCCTCGGCGATGATGTCCGCCAACGCCTGCTCCATCCGCGCCCCGGCCTCGTGTTCGCCTAGATAGTTGAGCATCAGCACCCCACTGAACATCTGGGCCATGGGATTGATTTTGTTCTGGCCCGCGTACTGGGGGGCCGAGCCGTGCGTCGGCTCGAACACTGCCGCCGCCGTGCCGATGTTCGCGCCCGGTGCCAGCCCCAGCCCGCCAATCAGCCCCGCGCCGAGGTCGGAGACGATGTCGCCGTATAGGTTGGGCAGCACAATCACGTCGTATAGCTCTGGCTTCTGCACCAGTTGCATACACATATTGTCCACGATGCGGTCGTCGAAGGCAATGTCGGGGTAATCCTTTGCCACCTCCTGTGCGGTGGCGAGGAACAGGCCGTCGGTCGCCTTCATGATGTTGGCCTTATGCACCGCCGTAACCCGCTTGCGCCCGTTGCTGCGGGCATACTCGAAGGCGTAGCGCACCACCCGTTCGCTGCCGAACACGCTAATCGGCTTGATGCTAATCGCGCTGTCGGGGCGGATGGTCGCGCCATTATGCTGCTTAATCCACTCGATGAGCGCGGCGGTCTCCGGCGCATCCTTGTTGAACTCCACCCCGGCATAGAGGTCCTCGGTGTTCTCGCGCACGATGACAATATCAATATCGCTGTAGCGGGAGCGCACCCCCTTGTAGCTCTTGCAGGGGCGGACGCAGGCGTACAAGTCCAACGCTTTACGCAGGGCGACGTTGACGCTGCGGAAGCCCTTGCCCACTGGGGTGGTAATCGGCCCTTTAATCGCCACCTTATTGCGCCGAATGCTGTCCAGCACCGCATCGGGCAGCACGCTACCGTACTTCTCCATCGCGTCAAGCCCCGCCTCTTGCACGTCCCAGTTGAACTGCACCCCGGTCGCTTCCAGCACCCGCCGCGTCGCCGCGCTAATTTCCGGGCCGGTGCCGTCGCCGGGGATGAGGGTAACATCATAGGCCATAGTGGTGTTCCTTCCTTATGATTGCAGATTGTAGATTGCAGATTGCAGATTGACTGCTTGCCTATATCGCCGCCTGCCGCGATGGGGTGGATTGCCGATGGGTGGGTTGGTGATTTGGTGGGCCAATTATACCTGACTGGACATACGGCTGCAACTTTGCCCCCGGCGGCTCGTTGCTTAAATATGGAGATTGATGCTATACTACCCCTATTACAGAGAGGAGCGCGTGATGAGCGAGATACGTAAGCGGTGGCCGCTGCTGATATTGGTGCTGGCGGGTGGGGCAGCCATCATCTGGTTCGCGTTGCAGCCAAATAGCCAGTCGCCGAGCGGCGCAGTGGTCAAGCAAGGGCAGAGCCAGCCCGCGCCCACCCCGCTTGCCAGTCGGGAGGCTTATCTGCCACCGCCCGACCCCAGCCACCCCGCTGGTGACATCGAGCCGACCCTACCGCCACCGATACTCACCCCGGAGAGCAACGTCGAATCGTCATATCCCGACTCCCGCTATGCCGCCCCCGGTAAGCCGATTACCTATACCCTGAACGTGTACAACAGTAGCTCTGCCCCTGCCTACAACTTGGTGATTACCGACCACATACCCAGCGGGCTGACCCATACCACCTGCATGGTGTTCACGGGGGGCAGTTGCCACATCAGTGATGGGCAAGCTATCTACCGTTTCGCCGACCCGCTGCCCGTACAGCAGTGGGCGGAGGGATTGCTGCGCGGCGAGCTTGCCCCTGACCTGCCGCATCATACCAACTTGACCAACGCGGCGGATGTTAGCTACAGCAGTGCTGACCGCCGCATCCAACGCACCACTATGATTAGCAACACCACCATCGTGTTCGCGCTCCACGACATCCCCATCAGCATCACCGCCAACCATGAGCGGGTGGAGCGCAACCAGCTAATCACCTATACCATCGCCCTGACCAACAGCAGCGATGTGGCCCTCGACCAAGTTCACTTCAGCGTCGCCCTGCCTGCCGCGCTGCAAACCCTCGGCTGCGCTACCGACGGCTATCTCAGCCGCCAATGCGAATACGACCTCGGTTTCGAGATGAACAGGCCCCATACTGCCACCTTCTTCGGCGGCCAATTCCCCCCCATTACCCTTGCCCCCCACCTTAGTCGGGTGCTGACCTTGACCACATGGGTGCGGCTCGATGCTCCCGCCGATGCTAACCTGACCGTCACCGCGCAGGCGTTTGCTCCCTTGCTGCTCGCTTCGGCGAGTTCGACGGTAAGCGTAGCGCGTTCTTACTCGCCGCAATTGCTGCTGAACAGTAGTGATTATAGCTACACTGGACCGGGCGCGATGATAAGCATGGTGGGCGGCCTTTATCCCGACCAGCCTAATACCACCCGCATCAACTATCGCAACATCGGGGGTAGTGCTGCCTATAGCCTCGTCATCACCGATACCCTGCCGCGCGGCTTCGTCGCCACCCAATGCGGCGCGGATGCGATTAGCTCGTGCGCGATGCAGGAGGGGCAGATTGTCTATCACTTCACCGAGCCGCTGCTGCCGAATAAGGACGAAGCCATTGGCCTGACCATCAAACCCACCGCTGCCACCCCCCTCGGCGTGCCGCTGACCACTACCATGTACGCGGAGTATCGCGACCAGAGCGGCAATATCTACCACGCCAGTGCCGATGGGCAAAGTTACACGGTGTTTACCCCCACCACCATGACCATCATGCAGAGTGACGGTGTATACGGGGTGCGTCCCGGCCAGTTGCTTACCTACACCATCGCGGTGACTAACACTGGTTCGCGGCTTACCGATGCCTTCTACATCGCCGACTACCCTCCCACTGGCACTACCTATGTGGGCTGCGCGATGTTCCCCCACCTGATGAGGGGGCTGGGCTGCGGGGAGGTTAAGGATAATTACGATGGCCGCATTCCCGCGCCCCATATTCGGCTGTCGCTCGACGATGAGGGGCCGAACCTCGATGTGGGCCAAAGCATGACCGCCACTGTTACTGTGCGCGTCAACCCCGACCTCGGCGACGGTATCAGCCTCATCAATCGGGCGGTGCTGTATTACAACGGCTCCGCTGACGGCGTGACCAGTGTGGACGTTGATACGGTGCAGGCAGGCACGCCGTAGCCTTGCTGCGGGGCA
>JBBSEE010000087.1:0-8075 GCA_038239995.1 Chloroflexia bacterium
CCTACACATATTGCCGGAACTACAAAGAGCAGGGAAAGTCCTGCCGGGTGTAACATTGCCAGTGTTCAATAACGATGATGAGATGCCACGAGGGTGCAAGGAAGAACTAGGAAGGATTATGGGACGTAAGTATAAAGAGCGTATAGACCAACCAGATTTCACCCGCTACCTACCCTTCAGCGAGGAGATGAGACAACGTTCCCGCTCCTACCGCCACCTGCTGGACACCCTTGCGCGGCTGGTACAAACGATGCAAAGTGTAGATTAGAGGGCAACCGTATGACTAGCCCACCGAGCGGCACCGTCACCTTCCTCTTTACCGACATCGAGGGCAGCACCCGGCGGTGGGAGCAGCAGCCGGAGGCGATGAAGGTGGCTCTGGCGCGGCACGACGCGATGGTGCGCGAACAGATTGAGGCGCACGGTGGTCATGTGTTCCAGACCATTGGCGATGCCTTCTGCGCTGCCTTCGCCAACGCTCATGATGCGCTGATGGTGGCAGTTGAAACCCAAAGGGCGTTGAGCCGCGAAGCGTGGCCCACTGAGGTGGGCGAGATTAGGGTGCGAATCGCTCTGCACAGCGGCACGGCGGAGGTGCAGGCTAACGACTACTTTGCCCCCCATACCCTGAACCGATTGTCGCGCATCCTGTCCGCCACGCATGGGGGGCAGACCATCATCTCATCCGTCACCTACCAACTGGTATGCGACTATCTGCCCGCCGATGTGCAGTTGCGGGATATGGGCGAACGTCGCTTGCGCGACCTCAGCCGCGCCGAACGCCTCTACCAGCTAGTCACTCCCGACCTGCCCGCCGAGTTCCCCCCGCTGCGAACGCTAGACACGCGACCCAACAACCTCCCCGCCCAGACCACTAGTTTCGTAGGGCGCGAGGCGGAGGTGGCGGCGGTGCGGGCGATGCTACGCCAACCCCATGTACGGCTTGTCACCCTCACCGGGCCGGGCGGCACCGGCAAGACCCGCCTCAGCCTGCAAGTCGCCGCCGACCTGATTGACGACTTCGAGCAAGTCTGCTTCGTTCCCCTTGCCGCGATTACCGTGCCCGGCCTCGTCATCCCCTCCATTGCCCAATCGCTGGGCCTAAGTGAGAGTAGCGAACAGTCGCTCGCCGAGGCGTTGACCGAGTATCTGAAGGAGCGCAAGCTGCTGCTGGTGCTGGACAACTTCGAGCAGGTAATCGAGGCTGCGCCGCAAATTAGCGAGATGCTAGCCGCAACGGGGCTGAAAGTGCTGGTCAGCAGTCGCATCGCCCTGCACGTCTATGGGGGACACGAGTACGCCGTACCACCTTTGCCTCTACCCAACATCAAGCGGCTACCCGACCTTGCCTCCCTCTCGCAGTACGCGGCGGTCTCCCTGTTTGTGCAGCGGGCACAAGCGGTGAAGCCTGATTTCGCGATTACTAATCAAAATGCCGCGGCGGTGGCGGAGATTTGTGTGTGGCTGGATGGTCTACCGCTGGCAATCGAACTAGCCGCCGCGCGGGTCAAGCTGCTCACTCCCACGCAGATGCTCACTCGCTTGCAGAGCCGCCTGCAATTGCTCACCGGCGGGGCAAGGGATTTGCCTGCCCGCCAGCAGACCCTGCGCGGGGCGATTGATTGGAGCTACAACCTGCTGGACCGCGATGAGCAGGCTCTGTTCCAGCAACTGAGTGTCTTTGTCGGCGGTTTCAGCCTTGCCGCGGCAGAGGCGGTCTGCGCCCCCTTGGCATCTGCGGACCACCAGCTACCCGCTAGCACCCTCGACGGTCTCGCCTCGTTGGTGGACAAGAGCCTGCTGCCCCAGTCCGAGGCGGAGGCCGACGAGCCACGCTTCGCCATGCTGGAGACTATCCGCGAGTATGCGCGGGAGCAACTGGCGGCGGGCCAAGAGGAAGCGCAGGCGCAACAGCGGCACGCCGCCTATTACCGCGCTTTGGCCGAGCAAGCGGAGGGGGAATTGATTGGCCCCCAACAGGCGATGTGGCTAAGTCGCCTTGAGCAGGAACACGACAACCTGCGGTCGGCATTGTCATGGCTGCTGAAGCAGGAGGATAGCGGGGCGGTGTTGGCCCTATGCGGGGGGATGTGGCGATTTTGGTACTCACGCGGCTATCTCAGCGAGGGGCGGGGTTGGCTAGAGGCGGCCCTGAACGCGAGTGCAGGCCAGAGCAGTGTAGCAAGGGCCAAGATATACAACGCGGCGGGCAATCTTGCCTATGTCCAAGTTGATTACGAGGCGGCCCGCCACTTGTATACCGAGGCCCTGACTATCCGCCAATCCCTCGATGACCCGCGCGGCGTAGCCATCTCCTTGAGCAATCTGGGGCTGGTCGCTACTTCACAGGGCGAATACGAGACTGCCCAGTCACTTTATGAGCAGAGCTTGAGCATCCGACGCGGGCTACAAGACCGTCGCGGCATCGCCCAGTCGCTGAACAACTTGGGGATGCTGGCAACCGAGCGTGGTAACTACGCGGTGGCCGAGCGGGTGCTTACCGAGTGCTTGTCAATCCAGCAGCAGCTAGGCGATAGTCAAGGGATAGCCAACGCTCTCCACAACCTTGCGGAGGTGGCCTATAATCAAGGGGATTACCCCACCGCGCAGCAGCGGTGCGTCGCCAGCCTAGATTTGATGCGGCAGATGGGCAACAAGCATGGGATAGTCTACTCCCTGCTGGTGCTATCCAGCATGGCGATAGCGGAGCAGCAATATGTCGCCGCCGCACCGATGCTGCGGGAAGGGTTGATGCTCGCCCAAGAGTTGGAGGAGCGGCGGGCGATTGCCCATTTGCTGGTGCTTTCTGCCCAGTTGATGAGCGCGGTGTATCAACGTGATGAAATCGCCGCGCGACTATTGGGCAAGAGCGCGGCGATATGGGAAGCGATTAAGGCGGAGGTATCGCTCCATTATCGGGGGGAGTACCAGCGCGTTAGCGACCAGATACGCAGCCAGCTAGGTGAGCAAAGGTTCGCTAACGCCTATGCTGAAGGTAAGCAGATGGCGTTGGAGCAAGCGGTTGGCTACGTACTAGAAAGAAGCGAATTATGACTAACAATCTATCGTTGCCCCCCGCCTCTGGCGCGGCAGGCAGCAAACCCACCACCCCCGCCCGTAGCGACCGCAGCATGGTGGCTACCCCCCATTGGCTGGCAACCGAGGCGGGGCTGGCGATGCTGCAAGCGGGTGGCAGCGCGGTAGACGCAGCAGTGGCCGCTAACGCGGTACTGAACGTGGTCTACCCCCATATGTGCAGCATCGGCGGCGACTGTTTCATAATGATATACGCGGCCAACACCGCCAAGCTGTGGGGGCTGAATGGCAGTGGCCGCGCTCCCGCCGTCGCCACTATACCGCGCTTGCATCGGCTCGGCTATGAGGCGATGCCGTTGCGCGGGCCACTATCCGTGACCGTGCCGGGCACGATTGACGCATGGTCAACCGCGCACGCCGCCTTTGGCAACCTCGACTGGGCGCAGGTGCTAGCCCCGGCGATTGGTTACGCCCGCGACGGCTGGCTGGTGTCACCCCGCTTGCAGCAGGCACTGGGCAGCAGCCGGGGGGTAATCGGCGCGGACCCTTATGGCGCGGCGGTGTTCTACCCTGGTGGACGCTTGCCCGCCGCCGGTGCCACCTTGCGTAACCCCAATCTGGCTCACTCCCTGCAACTCATCGCCGAGGGGGGCCGCGATGCCTTCTACGGCGGGGCGGTGGGGCAGACTATCGCCGCCGACATCGCGCGGCGCGGCGGGCTGCTCACCCTCGCCGACCTTGCCGACCATCAATCCGACTGGGTCGAGCCAATCAGCAGCGACTATCGCGGCTACACCATCTATGAAATGCCGCCCAACACGCAGGGGCTGATGACCCTGCTGGAACTGAACATCCTCTCCGGCGACGATATGGCCGCGCTGGGGGCGGGTAGCGTGGCCGCGCTGCATCTACAGGTGGAGGCCAAGAAACTTGCCTTCGCCGACCGCTGGCTGATTGCCGACCCTGAGTTTGCCAATGTGCCGGTGGCGCGGTTGCTATCCGCTGATTATGCGGCGGCGCGGCGCAAGCTGATTGACCCACAACGGGCGGCGAACACGGTGCAAGGTGGCACTAGCGCGGGAGGCGATACCATCTTCCTCTGCGTGGTGGATGGCGACGGCAACGCAGTGTCGCTAATCCAGAGCATCTACTTTGCGTTCGGGGCGGGGTTCATCGCGGGGGATAGCGGCATCGTGATGCACAATCGGGGGGCATACTTCCAACTCGACCCCGCTAGCCCGAACAGCCTGCAACCGCGCAAGCGACCCTTCCATACCCTGATACCGGCAATGGCCTACCGCATGGGCGAGAGCAAGCCCGCCTACCTGTTCGGCACGCGCGGAGCGGACGGTCAGCCCCAAACCCAGCTACAGGTAGTCAACAACCTACTCGATTGGGGTATGGATGTGCAGCAGGCGGTCAGTGCCCCCCGCTGGGTACACGGTGGCACCGTGCCGGACGCATCCACCGCCACGCTCCTGAGCATGGAGAGCCGCTTCTCACTCACGGTGCGACGACGGCTAGCGGCAATGGGCCACCATGTGTCGGTCGCGGGGGCATGGGACGAAGGCATGGGCCACGCGCAGGCGATTGAGGTCCGCAGCGACGGCAGCCTCGAAGGGGCCGCCGACCCGCGCAGCGACGGAGTCGCGGTAGGTGAATAAAGGCTATTTGCACTATCGTTTCAGCTTCAGTAATGGTGATGAATAAGCAGTAATGATGTAGGGGCGCATCGCATCCGCCCTGATGAAGCGCAGCCGGGTGTACCGTAACAGACAACATGGATGCTTACGATGGGCATGGATGTGCTTCATCAGAGCGAGTGCAACCCGCCCCTACCACACGGCACGAACTCAAACCTCAAACCTCAAACCTAACTCATCACTGCTTTATATAAGCCCGGTTAGCAGCCCGCCATATAGCACTGCCCCAATGATGACGAGGGTCAACCACAGCCAGCCGTTGTAGCGCGACACCGACTCACCCAACGCCCCCAGACCGCTGACCGACTCGGAGGCGAACAGGGCAGCAGCAATCAGGGTGGCATAGCGCAGGCTAGGCAGGCCAGTGAACAGGTAGGCCAACCGGAAGATGAGGGCGACCGCAAGGCCAAAGCCCAAGCCCACGAGGTGGGGAGTGATAAGGCGGCGTTGCTCGGCCCGCGCATCGGGACTAGCGGCCACGCTGCGGCGCAGGCGGTCACGGCGGCTGGGGGTAAAGCTGGCGACTTCGCGCGGCGGTTCGCTAGTGCGGAGATGCAGCAGGGGGCCGAAATAGATGCCGCTAATCAAGCTGACCGCCACCGACACCCCGAAGGAGAGGAGGCTGGTATCGTGCTGCACGTCGAGGCCCAGCCGCTTTGCTACCTGCAATTGCAGCCATGTGCCGAAACCGTAGAGCAGCAGCACGGTAAGCAACGCAATGGTCGCGTAGGTTAGCCACAAGGCTAGCGGGCTGCCAAGATTGAGGAACGGGCCGCTAGGGTAGAACAAGGCGAGCAGCGAGATGTTAATCACCCCGCTAGAGTCGGCGTAGGTGAAGAACAACGTGGCAAAGATGACCCCCGCCAGCCACGCCCAGCGCAGCAAGGTGGTGCGCCGATTGCCCAGCGGGATGAAGGAGATGACCGCCATGGTGATGAGCAGCGCGGCGAGGATGAGCAGTCGGTGGTCAGGGAGCGCGGAGCGGGGAGCGAGGTTCGCCCCCAGCGGTGGCACGTAGGCGGACAAGCTGCTTACCGGCGTGATGTCGAAGCTCCAGCGGTCGGCACGGCCAGTTCCGCTGCCCGCCAGCATCGCGTCGCCGCCCCCGATGTCGCCCCGCGCGTAGCTGAGGCCCGCCAGCGCGTGCAGGCTAGGGGGATAGCCGGGGTTGATGGCCTGCGCCTTCAGCCACGCCGCCTCGGCAAGGTCGGGTTGACCCTGTTTGCTGTAGGCCACGCCGAGGTTGTGCCATGTCGCGTAGCTAATCGGCCAGCGATCCAGCGCGGTGCGGTAATGATAGACCGCCTCAGCGTTGCGGCCCGCGCGGACGAGGCTATCCCCCCACAGGCTATGTATCATCGCCTGCTGCACGGGTGGGTTGCTCAGGCTGGCGGTGACGGAGATGAAGCCGCTGTCGCTAATCGGGTTGGCCGCGCTGATTTGCAGAGCGCGGGCGTAGGCAGCATCTACTTGGTCGCTCTGCCCCAATCCCTCGTAGGCGGCGGCGGCATCGAGATAGGGGTAGAAGAGCAGACCGGCGGCTAGTGGTTTGCTCAGGTCGTAGCCGCTACTGTTGAACAGGGCAATCGCATCATTGTACCGCTTGTCGCCGATGTACAAGGCGGCGAGGTTGGACGCTACGGCGGCGAGGTATGGGGCGGCTCTAGTGTTCCCTAGCAGCTTCTGGTAGGCGGCAATCGCCTCGTCCTTCTTGCCATCGGCTTGCAACTTGAGGGCGGCGGCGTAATAGGCGGGCACATCGCTGGCGAAAGTGAGTCCATCGCCTGCCACTTCGCTGCGGGCAGCCTTAATCGCGGGGCTGGGGTCGAGGGCAATCGCGGTGTCATAGTCGGCGAGGGCGGCGGCTTTGCGGCCTAGCATCGCTTGCAGCGCGGCCCGGTCATTGTACAGTTTCGTCTGCTTCGGCTGGTTGGTGAGCAGCAGGTTGATGGTATCAATCGCCTGCTGGTAGCGACCGCTAGCCAGCGCGGCCCCGATGTACTTGTCGAAAACTTGCCAATCCACGTAGCCATTATATAGGTAGCGGAGCAAGCCCTCGTCGGTCTGCATCGCCAGCCCCACATCGCCAGTCAGCAGCGCGGCATCGGCCATCTCCTCTTGCATCTGCCACGTGGTCGTGCCCGCCACCGCGAGGGGGCGAAGGGCATCCACCGCGCTTTGCGGCTGGTGATTGAGCAGATAGGCGAAGCCGAGGGCGAACAACTTGTTGGGCTGGCGGGGGTCGAGCCGATTAGCCGCTTCCAAATGCTCAATCGCCATTTGGGGGTGGCCGGAGATTAGCTCCACCATTCCCATATCGTAACGCAAGTTGGGGTTGCTGGGGTCAACCTGCAACACGAGGAACATCTTCTCCTGCGCCCGCTGGAGCAGGGCGGCCCGCTTGGTCGGGTCATTGCTACGGAGGTATTGGGCAATCGAGATGACGCTGTAGTCCACATAGCGGCCATTGGTGAGGATACTGGCCGAGCCGCTGCCCGCCACTGGTACGCCCTGAGTGAAGAAGGCGAGGCTCTTATCCGCAGTGGCAAGGTGGGCATCGTCGTAGCCCAACACGAGGTTGGCCTGCTCCAGCTTGCCGGTGCCGTAATCGGTGAGCATGATGGCGAGCAGGTCGCGCACCCGTGCATCGCCGCTATCGCGCAGGGCGAGTTGGGGGCAAGCGGTGGGGTGGGTATCGGTACATTCGATGTACGCGGCGGGGTCATTGGCAACGTGGTAGGAGAATAGGCGGCCCAGCCATGGCAAGCTGGCATCGAGGTTAGCAATCGTGAGGGGCATCGCGGCACCCGCAGGCGGCGGGCTGCTGAATATGCCGCTGACCGCCGCGACCAGCAGGGCCACGAGGGCGAGGGCGGCAAAGATTATCTGGGGCAAACGTTGGTTGACCGAACTTCGGTTCAAGGTGTTCTCCTGATGTGATGTCACTGCGCGAGGCTGAATTGCTTGCCGTCCCACCGCCACACTTGCAGCTTGCCCGCCGCGTCGGTAGTCGTCACCGCATAGCTGCCGTTGCCTTGCAAGTCGGTAACAGTAATCTGGTTGGGCGAGACTAGCGCATCACCCCGTGCGTTGAACTTGAGGCCGACCGCCGTACCCTCTTGCCACGCCCACAGCTTGAGGTAATATTGCCCGCCGCTGAAGTAGCGCAGGCCAAACACCGCCGTGTTGGGCACGAGGGAGCGGCCCTGTTGGGTGGTGGGCAGCGGCGGGGGGGGCCCCGGGGCGCGGACGGGGCCTACCTGCGCGCGGGTGTGGGGGGGAAGCGTGGTGGGGGGGGGGGTGGGGGTATAGGCGGGCGCGAGGGTGGGACTAGGC
>JBBSEE010000088.1:0-8047 GCA_038239995.1 Chloroflexia bacterium
GCGTGCGGCGAGGTGACTACCCCGATGACGAGGGGCATGAAGGGCAGCGGTCGTTTGCGCTCGGCGGCGAACAAGCCCTCTGCCTCCAGCCGTGCCTTCAACGCCTCATACTCTTGGTGCAGCCGCCCCACGCCTTCTTCGGTGATGGTATCTACGATTATCTGCAACTCGCCCCGCGCCGCGTACACCGAAATGCGCCCGTGCGCGACGATAGACAGCCCGTTACGCAGCGCGACCGTCTGCCACAACGCGCTCTGCTTGAACATCACCGCCTTCAGCTGCCCATCGGCATCCTTCAGGGTGAAGTAGTGGTGGCCGCTGCCATACTGCGCGTAGTTGCTGACCTCGCCACTCAGCCACACATCGGCGAATAGCTCGTCATTCTCCAACGCCAGCTTCAGAGCCTCAGTTATCTGCCCAACAGGGATGATTCTCATGCCTTTGTTCTAAAATCTTGTGTTTCTGCCTGTTTTTTGGTATAATGCAGTTGTGCAGGACCGAACCCATCCTTGGTGGTGGATGTAGGCCCTGCTTTTGTTTATGGTCGGATGATGCCGTCGGGGTCCTTTCGATTGGCCGCTCGCACCAGCACTGGCGATAGCAAGTCAAACGCCTGCTCAAGCCCATATTTAGTCTTGGAAGGCAAGGGATGCTCTCGACGCAGCAAGGCATAGGCGCAGAAGTCGGCCAGTTGTATCATGTACGAGCGTCGTGAGTCCTTGAAGAAGGGGTCTTCGATAA
Source organism: Chloroflexia bacterium (assembly GCA_038239995.1). Taxonomy (GTDB): domain Bacteria; phylum Chloroflexota; class Chloroflexia; order QHBQ01; family QHBQ01; genus QHBQ01. The sequence goes on from JBBSEE010000088.1 coordinate 742, forward strand.
TTCTATCAATAGGAACATTTTTGTTAGTCTGACCTGTATCGTTCCACACCCCAAACTGGCTGGGAATAGGGTTATAAACCGCCATCCTTCTACACAGCCGTATATAGTTTGCCTCTTTGCCTTGGTCGCATACCAGAATTGCTTGGCTATCCCACGCTTGCATAGTCCGATTGATGCGATTTAGCAGCCGCTCAAATGCCAGTTCATCCTCAGCAACCGGAAAATGAGTATTGAACAGAGCCGCGCCCGGCAAGGAGGCGACTAGCTGAAGTGCCTCCTTGAAGATTTGGCAGCGGCGGCTCTTGGTAACTATTTGGTCAGCAATGCGGCCTCTGCCAGATACAAACTCCCACGCATGAAACTCTCGATACACAAAGATGCCATCGCTCTTGGCGAGGTTACGTCGAAAGGCGCGTACCTGTTCAAAAGCCCTATGCCACGTGGTAGCTGGTATTGCTAGAGCAGAGAATATGTGTGAGTTCTGGTCGCCAGAGTCGTCAATGTAGATGATATGCAAGTCTTTGACTCTCCATAATTCATAACTAACTTTCTGGGTCTGGCTCAATCAGCACCAACGTCTGTCCGTACTCCACCGGCTGGGCGTTGGCGGTGACAATCTTAATCACCGTGCCGCTCACGTCCGCGTCAATCTCGTTCATCATCTTCATCGCCTCGATGAGGCCGATGGTCTGGCCCTTGTCTACGTGCTGACCCTCGATGACGAAGGGTTTATCTTTGGGGCTGGGGGCGTGGAAGAAGGTGCCGACCATCGGGGCGGTGACGGCGTGGGCGGTGGAAGCGGCGGCTGGCTCGGCAGGAGTGGCGGCGGGGGCAGGGGCGGAAGGTGGCGCGAATGGCGACGCAGCGGGGGCCGGGGAGGTGGACATTGGCGCAGCAGAGGGGTAGACAAACTGGGGCATCATCTGGGGCGGGGCGGGGGGCGGGCCGCGCTTAATCACGATGCGGAGCGGGCCGTTGGCGATGCGTAGCTCGTTCACGTCGGTGTCGCGGATGTAGTCCAACAGTTCGCGGGCGGCGTTGGTCAAGGCCGCAATGCTGTTGGCCTCAAGCTGCTCCAAGCTGCCGGGGATGAACACCTCTAGCTCGTCATCCTCGTAGCCGTCGGGAAGTTGGTCGCCGCTGTGACCAGCATTCTGTCGTCGCGCCATAGTCCCACCACCCTTTCGAGAGTTTTGAGTTTTGAGTTTTGAGTTATAAGTTAGTAGCTTGAACAGTGTGAATCGCCAACTCCCAGCTTAGGGTCAAAGCTATTCACCGCTACAACTCAGGGCACACGCCAGTTGTCCCTTCAACTCAAAACTCAAAACTCAAAACTCATAACTCATAACTAAAGCTAGGCCTTGCCGAGGTACTCGCCGGTGCGCGTGTCCACCTTGATTACGTCGCCCATCGTGATGTGCAAGGGGACGTTGACCACGAGGCCAGTCTCCATAGTGGCGGGCTTGTTGCCGCTGGTGGCGCGGTCGCCCTTCACGCCGGGGTCGGTCTGCTCCACCTTCAGGTTGACCGAGGTGGGCAGGTCCACGTCAATCGCCTCATCGCCGTAGAACAGCACATCAATGTTGTCGTTCTCGCGCATATAGTACATCGCGTCGCCCAGAATGTCGGCGGCAATGGGGAATTGGTCGAAGGTAGCGGTGTTCATGAACTGATACTGGCCGCCATCGTTGTACAGGTACTGCATGGTGTGTCGCTCCAACCGTACATCCTCGAACCGTTCGCCCGCTTGGAAGGTGCGCTCAGTCTGTGAGCCGGTGCGAAGGTTACGCATCTGGATGCGGACAAAGGCACTACCCCGCCCCTGCTTCACGTGTTGGTAATCAAGTATCTTCTGTAGCTCGCCATCGAGCAGGATGGTGATACCCTTGTGGAGGTCGCCGGTGCTAATCACGTAATGTCAATCCTTTCGTTCATAGGGCGTGATCAATCATGCCCCTACATCGCTATTCGGTAATCAGAGCGTAATCACTCATGCTCCAACGGGAAACACGTGCTGGCGCGAGGCGAGGGTGAGGACTTCGCAATCGCGGTCGCGGACGTAGACAAGGTCTTCGAGGCGTACCCCGCCCCAGTCGGGCAGGTAGATGCCCGGTTCGATGCTGTTGACCACGCCGGGGACGAGGATATTGTCCGCCTTGCGGCGCACCGAGGGCGGTTCATGCACCTCTAGGCCGATGCCATGACCGAGGCCGTGACCGAAATAGTCGCCGTAGCCGTGCGCGGCAATGTAGTCGCGGGCGAGCGCGTCCACCGCTGCGCCAGTCAGCCCCGCGTGGCAGCCCGCTTCGGCCAGCCGCTGCGCCTCTTGCACGATGTTGTATATCTCCGTGAACTTGGGGGTGGCCGCGCCGAGGATAATGGTGCGAGTCATATCCGAGCAGTAGCCGCCGTACAACGCCCCCATATCTATGACAATCGGCTCACCCTCCTGCACCGTGCGGTCGGAAGGGATGGCGTGGGGTTGCGCCCCATTCGGGCCTACGCCGACAATGGTCTGGAAGCTCGGCCCCTCTGCCCCCAAATCGTGCATCGCCTTCTCAATCTCCCACGCAATCTGCCGCTCGGTTTGGCCGGGGCGAATGGTGGGGGCGACGCGGTCGAAGGCGGCATCAGAGAGGGCCACCGCGCGGGTGAGCAGGCGCATCTCATCGTCGTCCTTGCCCAGGCGTTGCTCCTCGACGATACCGCGATTGGGGATTAGCTCTACCTGCGGCAGCGCGGCTTGCAAGTCGGCGTAGAAGCCGAACAGCAGGTGGTCAGCCTCGAAGCCCAACCGTTTGATGGGCAGCTTGGCGACTAGCTCTGCCGCGCCCTCGCTCATCTTCTTGTCGGTGCGGGGGTATATCTCCCAGCCGTCGCCCATCTCCCGTCGCGCCTCCTCCACGTAGCGGAAGTCGGTGACGAGGAGGGGGGTGAGATTGGCAGCAGGGATAATCAGCCAACCGGCGGTGTCCAGCGGGGGCAAGTCGAAGCCGAGGAAGCCGCTCAGGTAGCGGCGGTTGGCGGGGTGCGACACCATCATCCCGTCCAGCCCCAGTTCGGCCATCCGTTCGCGCAGGCGAGCGATACGTCGCGCCAGCACCGCGTGGCCGTAGACCACTGGCAAGGGGGCGGACAGGTCACGGGGGTCGGGATGCGGCGGCGCGGTGGTGTTACGCTCAAGGGTAGAGGTCAAGAGTAAGCTCCTTGCGGTTAATCGCACGCCGATACGCACATCAGGCGGGGGTGTGCGTTGCATATTGTACCACATGGGGGGAGGGGGAGGCAAATGATGGCTAGCGGCGGCTACTTCGCGCTTCGTTGATGATACGCTCTACCTCCGCATCGTCGGGCGGTGGTTCATCGCTGCGGAGCAACTCCTGCGCTGCCTCCAACGTACCGGGTCTTGGCATATTGCGATAAAGTTCATCGTCAAGAGTGCGGAGGATATAGTGCATCAAGTCCAAACGCATCGCGATCGGCCACGAACTCACTACGTCGGCTACGTCGAGGTAACTAGTCAATTTATCCTTGGTAGGGTCGCTGCGCTCCCGTGCATCTGCTTGCGCCCGCGGGGGGCGAATATCAGTGGCGGCCATGGGCTTGCTCCTCTCTATGCTGATGCCCCTATTGTACCACATGGGGGGAGGCAAATGGTGACTAGCGGCGGATGCGTTGCAGCAGTTGGGCGGGGCTGAGGATGGCGATACCGCCACCCGCCTTGCCAAAGCCCTTATCTCTGGTAACAATCGCATCAAGGTTGTTGGCGAGGGCGCAGGCGAGTTGGAGGTTATCCTCGAAGTCATTGCCGGGCAAGGCAAGCGCAGCCAGCACCTCTACGGTACTTACAGTGCAGATGTTGAAAGTAGTTACGCATATTTCTAGTTCGCGGCGAGCTACTTGCTGGCCCTTCTTCTGACCGATGAGGTAGAAAATATCGGTTAGCGATGCAGCGGTAAGGTATCCAACCAGCGACCCTTTTTTGCACAATTGCCATATCTGCTGGGCTTGTCTGGCGAACGGCTTACGCACCAATGTAGCATCAAGGATGATGTTGGTATCAATGAGTACATTCACAAGCCATACCTCCTCATCCTTTCCTGTTCAATGATGCGGCGCACTTCCTCATCATCAGGGGGTGGTTCATCGCTGCGGAGCAACTCCTGTGCCTCTTCCAGAGTACCGGGGCGGAAGCGAGCGGTGAACATCTTCCGCATCTCGTCGGGGGATGCGCCACTGTGCAATATGGCACGAACTTCCTCTACCGTATCATGTTCCGCTGGCAAGTTATCGGTCAGTTCATCGGTGGGTACTCGTGGGGGCGGTAGTTCCTGATGAAGGCTCTGCAACACAGCTTGAGCGAGATTGATGCGGAGCGAGACGGGGAGGCGGCTAGCGATGTCCAATGCTTTACGGTAGCCAGTAAGCTCGGCCTCGGTGAGGTCGGTTTGTGGTGGGCGAATATCAGTGGCGGCCATGGGCTTGCTCCTCTCTATGCTGATGCTTCTATTGTACCACAGCGGGCAAGGGGCGGCAATTCGGCTGCAAAGTAAATTGACTTGCCCACACTCGTATGCTAGAATACCCCGCAATCAACGTCCTCCATTGTCAGCCTCGACACCTCGAATGAGAGGGGGAACATGGATACCATCAGGTTTATAGATTTGTTCTGCGGGATTGGCGGGTTTCGCATCGCGGCGGAGGCAGAATGTCAAGCGCGGGGGGTGCAGCCTGTTTGCGTGTTCTCATCCGACATTGACCCCGATGCCCGGCTTGCTTACGCCGCCAACTTTGGTGAAAAGCCAGCGGGCGATATTAAGGGCATAGATGCCGCTTCTATTCCTGACCATGACATTCTATTGGCAGGCTTTCCTTGCCAGCCTTTTAGTATCATTGGCGACAAAAAGGGATTTGAAGATACCAGAGGCACGCTCTTTTTTGACGTTGCCCGCATATTGATGGCGAAGCGTCCCCGCGCTTTTGTGCTAGAGAATGTCAAAATGTTGGCGGGGCATGATGGCGGCAGAACCCTAAGCCGCATAATGGAGACCCTGCAAGAGATTGGCTATTATGCCCAATATCGGGTACTAAATGCGCTAGACTTTGGCTTGCCCCAGAAGCGGGAGCGGGTGTTCATTGTAGGCACACTCGAACCTATCAGGTATGAATGGACGAGGGGCGGAGTACCGATGCGCCCCCTAGCAGACTTGTTGGAGCGGGAGATACCAGAGTTCTATTACGCTTCCGAGCATATCAAGGGCAATCGTCGCGCAAAGCACGGCCAGCAGCATGAGCATCCGACCATCTGGCACGAGAACAAAGCGGGTCATATCAGCGCGTATCCATACTCTTGCGCTCTACGCGCGGGAGCATCATACAACTACTTGCTGGTAAATGGCGAACGCAGGCTAACTGAGCGAGAGATGCTGCGACTACAAGGCTTCCCCGACAGCTTCAAAATAGTTTGCGGCTACAGCGCAACCCGAAAACAAGTCGGCAATGCGGTGGCAATTCCATGTGTCAGGGCCGTTTTGGGCAAGCTCCTTGATGCGCTGAACAGTTCGGTTATAGCCGAAGACCGGGCAATTCATGGGGTGCAGGCCAACTTTTTGTCCTCGCTGCTTCCTTTGGAAACTGATTTGGGTTCCACGCAAAATCATCCCTCTTGGAGGTAAAAGCGGTGGTTCAAGCTCCTTCCCTTGAGCAAGCTAAGGAACGCCTTGATTTGATCATACGCAAGGCGCGGGTTGATATGTACAAACCAATCCAGATTGCGGAGACGCTCTATCACTCAAGGACGGGCAGCGGCGCAGACACCTTTGACCTTCTTAATCTGGATACCTACAAAAACAAGTCTTTGCCCTGGCGCAATGAAGTGACTAAAAGGCTATACCGCAGAGCTTCAACCTCCAGCGCACAGTACCAGCACAACGTATGGCAGGACAATGCGATGCCGCCCGCGTACTTGTACCTGCTGGATGCCGAGAATAAACGAACGTATGGGGCAGTAGAGAGGTATATCTACATTAGTTTTGAACAGCGGCAAGGGACAGTTGCCGCCGTCGTTGCCCTTATTCAAGCTGCTGTATCTAATCCCCAAACCTTCGCGCTAAGGACTATCCTCGATTTGTTTGTCAAAACCCCCGGCATTCGGCGTAGCATAGATAAGGCTTATGAAATAGTGGTCTATAGCCTACTGGAAACGCTGGTGATCACTTTGGCGACAGAAGTGACGGTCACTATTCCTGCTTCCTCTCAGCCATTGCTAGCCGAGTTCAGCGATTTGGCAAGGGATTTGCTAGGATTGGATGAGACGCACTTGGTTCAAACTGTGCCAGCACATATCTACCGGGCAGGAGTTACCAACGCGGCTGACCGGGGGCTAGATATGTGGGCGAACTTCGGCCCCGTCATACAGGTGAAGCATATCACCCTAAATCAAAAGCTAGCTCAGGAAATAGTTGAGCAAGTTGAGAGTGACAACATTATCATTGTGTGTAAGGACCGCGATAAGACGGTGCTAGAAACTTTCGTCAATCAAATAAGCTGGGGCCGACGAGTAAGAGCAATAATCACGCAAAGCAAGTTGGAAGCATGGTACGAAAGATGCCTACGTGGTAAGCAGGCGCATCAGCTAGCGCACCCGCTGCTAAGGATGCTACTTGAGGGCTTCGTATCGGAGTTTCCACAAGTCGCCGCTTTTGCACCCTTTTTCACCGAACGCCAATATGACCGCATCTTCCCCCCACCAATCTGGGACACCGCCACATCCCCCTTTTCGCTCACCAAATAGCAACTGCGGCATCTAATATGCTATAATTAGGGTTAGAGATATAAGCAGGAGGCGAATTAGGGTTTGTTGCAGCAGCAAGATAAGCTCGAAGTATCCACTAAGGGGGGCGTAGGGTTGCCCACCCCGGCTGCCTCATCCCCCCGCTATCCCTCCCCCAGACCTCGTTCCTGCAACGCCACCGCTGGGTGGTGGTGGGCCTCTATCTGGTCAGCGATGCGATATTGGTCAACCTTGCCTTCGTGCTGGCCTACTACGTGCGCTATGTGCTGGGTTGGGGCGGCACGGTGGTGGAGGCCAGCCAAGTGCCACTCACCATGTACTATCCGCTGATGGCGGTGACCACCGCGATGGCCTTGCTGGTGTTCACCGCCAAAGGGCTATACCGCCTGCCGCGCGGCTCTAGCTGGCCCGACGCGATTAGCATCATCGCCTCCGGCAGCCTCACCGCGCTGGCAATCGTGATTATCCTCGCCCTTGCCTTCTCCCCCAACCTCTACTCGCGCCTGATTTACC
>JBBSEE010000089.1:0-8035 GCA_038239995.1 Chloroflexia bacterium
CATAGTCGCCCCCCTTCACGTAGATGTCGGGCCTAAGCGCGGCCACCACCGCCGCGGCGGTCGGCTCATCGAACGGCACGATGTAGTCCACGCACTCTAGCCCGGCCAGCAGTTCGGCCCGCTCATCGGCGGGGACAATCGGGCGGCGGGGGTCCTTGTACGACTGCACCGATATGTCGCTGTTCAGCCCCACGATGAGCAGATGGCCCAGCCCCCGCGCCGCTTGCAGGTAGCGCAGATGGCCGACGTGCAACAGGTCGAACGCCCCATTGGTGAACACCACTCGCAGGCCGGGGTGGGCGGCGCGATAGGCGGCCAGTTCGGGCTGCATCTGGGCGAGGGGGCGGAGCTTGCTCATGGTAACTCCTGCGCGGTGTCGCGCAATGCGGCGCGTAGCTCATCGAGGTTGACCGGCACATTGCCCCAGCGGCGCACCACGATACCGGCGGCGATGTTGGCGATTTGGGCGGCCTCGGCTAGCTCCATCCCCGCGCTGAGGCCGAGAGTGAGGGCGGCAATCACCGCATCCCCCGCCCCGGTAACGTCTATAATCTCGCTGCGAAGCGGCACCGGGAAGTGGTGGTAGCTACTCCCCTCCGTCCCGCGCTGGTACACGCTGCTGCCCTCCGCCCCCCGCGTAATCATCAGGGATTTGGCATCGAGGTCGCTGGCAAGTTGGTGCATCGCCAGCCGAAAGTCGTCCTCGGACACGAGGCGGCGGTGCAGGGCAGCCTCGGCATCGGGCTGGTTACACTTGACCAAATCGTAGCCCACGAAGCGGCTGAGGTCGCCCTGACTGTCCACGGTGAGCAGCTTGCCGTGTCGCTGCCCCAGCCAGCGCACCGCATCTATCACCCGCTGGCTCATCATCCCCAGCAGATAGTTGCTGACCAGCACCGCATCGCAATCGGGGATTTGCTCCTCCAGCAGGGCGATGATATGCTGCTCTATCTCTGGGCTGAGGGACGAGCGGTCGAGGACATTGAGGCGGGCGATTTGCTGGGCACTAATCACACTGCCGCGCAACAGGGCGCAGATGCGGGTCTTAGTCGTGGTTGGGCGATTGCCGTCCACTACCAGCCAATCGTCGGACACCCCATATTGGCGCAAGCAGTCGCGCAAGGCTTGGGCGGATGCGTCCGCCCCCGCCACCCCAATCAGTCGCGCCTCGCCGCCCAGTTGCTGGATGGTGCAAGCAGGGCTGCACGCGCCACCGGGCAGGAAGTCGCGGCGGGTGAACTCTAGCACCACCACCGGGGCTTCACGGCTGATGCTGGTCGGTTCGCCGTACACGTACTCGTCGAGGGTGAGGTCGCCGACCACCAGCACGCGCCGCCCCCCCCAGCCCCCCACCTGCTTCCGCCAGCGGTGCGCCCCGCTCATCGCAGCCTAATCCAGACCATGAACGCGGCTAGCGCATACATGATGAGGTGGAAGCCATCCAAGCCGGTGATGTAGCTGCCACTCGCGGTGATTATCTGCCTGCCATCTTGCAGGGTAGCGAGGCCGAAATCCACCAGTTGGCTGGCGGCAGCGGTGATGCTGATGCCAGCACGCAGGCTGAAGATCAGCAGCGTGACCACTAGGCCCGCCACGATGCAGCCGATGGCGACATACTGGAGAGTGGGGCCGCGCTTCTCGTTGGAGAGGCGAGCCACCGTGTCGCTGACGAGGAAGCCCATCAGCAGGGCGATGAAGAAGACGTAATCGGGGAGGAAGGCCACCAACGCCCCACCCACCGCCGCCACCCCCAACCCCCCTAGCGCGGCAAGCGGCACCCGGCCCGACTCCACCTTGTACTGGGCGGCCACGCCGGGGTTGTAGCAATCGGCGCAGCGGTAGCCGACCGGGGTGGCGTGCATACAGCGGGGGCAAATCGGCTTGCCGCAGCGGGAGCAGCGCACAAAGGTGGTCACGTTGGGGTGATTGGCGCAGGGCATCCCACCATCTGGTTGTAGGCTCAAGGTCGTTTCCTCCGCCGCAGTCGCAGCTTGAACGCCTGCCACAGGGAGAGCAGGCCGAAGTGTATCACGGTCAGGATGCGCCGATAACGCCATGGCTGGCGGTAGAGGCGATGCAACCATTCGAGGCCCAGCCGCCGCATGATGCGGGGGGCGCGTATCGCCTTGCCGCTGATGAAGTCGAACGCCCCCCCCACCCCGATTGCCACCGCGAGCGGGGTCTGCAATCGCCCCGCCTTGAGGTTGCGCTCAATCCAGTAGTCCTGCTTTGGCGCACCGTAGGCGACCAGCAGAATGTCGGGGTGGGCGGCCATCACCAGTTGGCAAATCGCCGCCTCCTCATCGGGGGCGGGCGAACCGGAGTAGCAACCCGCCGCCACGAAGCCGGGGTAACGCCCCGCCAGCGTCTGCGCGGTCGCCTCAGCTACGCCGGGAGCCGCCCCCAGCAGGAAGATGCGTAGCTCCTGCGCGGCGGCGAGGGCGGCCAATTGCTCCACCAACTCCACCCCCGGTGCGCGGGCGCGGAGGCGATGAGTGGGCAGTAGCCGCGAGGCCCAAATCAGCCCCTGCCCGTCGGGGGTGGATAGAGCAGCGGTGTTGAGCAGGGCGCGGAAGCGGCGGTCGCGGCGGGCGGCCATCACAAACTCAGGGTTGGTGGTCACCACCTGCTGAGGGTGGGCGAGTTGACCCCGCCGCGCCTGCTCCACCCAGCAGGCGATGAGGCTGACCGCCTCAGCGTTGGTCACATCCGCGACCCGCACCCCCATGATACGGCTATATGCCAGCGCAAACGGCTCACTGTTCACCACGCTATTATATTATATCGGTAGGCCGATGCACAAGCCAGCCTCTTGCATTACCGTCAGCCTGTGATATAATAGGGGTCAACCCCATCTAACCATCACATTCTAGATTCCACCTTCTGCCTTCTAGATTCCACCATGAACGTCGAGGGAACACAAATGTCGGTTAGCCTTAAATCATCGCTATTGGTTCGCTTCCTGCTGCTGATGCTGCTGGTGATTGTGCCTATCTCGGTCATCACCGGGGTGTACAACTACCAGAACGCGAGTACATTGCTAAAGGCTAACGTGCAGGCCAAGCAGCAGACGTGGGTGAACGGGCGTAGCGATGTGTTGCTCTCGCAACTGGTGGCCGAGGGTGAACGGCTGGAGGATTTCGCCGACGACCCCATTATCCAAGATGCCCTCCGCACCGCCGCCGCCAACGACCAAGCGATGCCGATGGAGGCAGTGGCATGGCAGAAGGCGGGGCCGAGCGGCAAGCTGCGCTATGAGTACGTGAACAATACCGCAGGTAAAGCCCTGACTCACTACATCCGCCGCTTCTCCAACCGCTCCTTCGTGGTGCTGGCCCATTATACCGGGGCCTTGATTGGCACCACTACCCCACTGTGGCCGGAGTTCGACCTCCGCAAGTTCGCGTGGTGGCCTAATATGCAGAGTTCCCAGAGCCTCGCCGTCACCCAGCCCCTCAGCATCCCCGGTGTGGGCGACAATCTAGTGCTGATCGTGTTCTCCTTCCCCAACACCAGCGACCCCTCCCGCGCCGATGGGGTGATGGTGGTCGGCTTGCAGTTTGACAAGATTGCCCCCAGCCTGTTGAGCCAACAATTGCCCGCTAACGAAAGCGCGTGGCTAGTGGACAGCAGCGGCAAGGTGCTGGCCGAGGCAAACAGCAACCCTCAGATGATTAGTCAAGTGCCTCCCGCATGGATTGCCAACTTCCAGCAGGAGCGCAGCGGCAGCCGCGAGGTGGCGCAGAACGAAAAAGGCGGCTTGGCAGATTACGTGTTCGCCTATACCCAGTTGCTACGGGTGGAAGGCTACTCGCAGAACAATGCCACCGTGGTGCAGGCGGTGAGCAATCTGGATTGGGTAATGCTGCGCGGCGCACCTCAAAGCATTGCCTACGCTGGGCTGGATAACCAACTGATTACCCTAGGGATTGGTACGATGTTCACCGCACTAGCAGTGTTGGGGCTGGTGGGCTTCGCCTTCGCCTTCTTGCTGTTCCGTCCCCTGCGGCGGATGAGCGGGGCGATGAGCGCGGTGGCGGGGGGCGATTTCAGTGCCCGCGTATCCACGCATAGCAACGATGAGCTAGGGCAACTGGGCGGCAGCTTCAATCAGATGGTCAGCGACCTCGACCGCCTGCTGCAAGAGCGGGAGCAGAGTCAGCACGAGCAGCAGCAGGTTAGCCGTCAACTGCAAGGCTCGGCCACGCAACTGCAAGCCAGTGTGGCGGAGCAGGATGCGTTCGTCACCCAGCAGGCTAGCACCCTTGCGGAGATTGCCGCCGCCTTCGCCGAGCTTAACCGTGCCGCCTCGCGCATCGCCCTCTATAGCCAGCAGGTCGCTGCCGCCGCCGACACCTTGCAGGACGAGCAGCAGCAGGGAAACACCGCCCTGCGCCAGACACAGGGGGTGCTGGACCGCCTGCGGGTGGATAGCGAGAGCCTCGGCACTATCGCCCAAGCCCTCGCCGCTAGCTCCGGCTCCATCGTCGAGGTCATCCAAGAACTGAACAGTATCGCGGATGAGACTAAGCTGCTGGCCTTGAACGCGACCATTGAAGCAACCGGCACCGGGGTGGCGGGGCGGCGGTTCGCGGTCATCGCCAGCCAAGTGCAAGAATTGGCGAACCAAGCTAATCAGTCCGCCGCCGCCGCCCAGCAATCGCTCACCGAGGTGCAGGCTAGTATTGACCACGCGGTGGAGGCGATTCGCCGCGAGTTGCAGGCGATTAACGAGGGTGTGCAGCAGAGCGCAAGGCTGGAGTCGCTGATGCAAACCATCTCCGACACCATCAACAAGCTGAACCAGTCGGCGGGCATCATCGAGCAAGACACCCGCCAGCAGAAGGACGGCAGTGCCACCGCTGCCCACACGATTGACTCGCTGGCCTCCGCCAGCCAGCAATTGGTACAGCAGAGTGCAGCGGTGAACAAAGAAGCAGTGCAACTCAAGGCCCTTGCCAATCGCTTGCAGGTGCAGACCGCTAGTATGTTGCAAACTGGACGGCTGGGTGAATGAGCTAACCACAAGCGGGCGATGAACCCAGTTTCCCCTACTGAAGGGTATATCCATTGCCGCTCGCTCTGGCAAGCCGCAAATCACCAAAAGGAGAACAGATTTCACCATGTCCAGAAACAAGCAACTGGTGGTGCGCTCCGCACTGGCCTTGATCATGGTATTGGCAATCAGCGGGCTGCTGGCGGGCACCGCCTCGGCCCATGCCAAGCTGATTAGCTCCACCCCCCGCGATGGGCAAACCTTGACCGCCGCCCCAAGCAAGATCACCGCCAGTTTCGGCGAAGAGACCTCGGTGGAGCAGAGCTATATGCAAGTCTACCTCGGCAGCACCCGCGTGGACAACGGTGACGGCAAGGTGGACACCAACGCCCGTACCGTGATGAACGTCACCCTCAAGGCTGGGCTGGGCGACGGAGTCTACACCGTCAAGTGGCATACCGTAACCGAGGACGACAATGGCATTGCCGATGGCAGCTTCAGCTTCACGGTTGCCAGTGGCAGCAGCGGCAGCCCGAACATGAAGGAACACAACATTATGCCCCCCACCGGCGCGGGCAACCGCTGGGTCGGCTGGCTGGCTCTGCTGGCCGCGCTTGCCCTCGTTGGTGGCCTCACCGCACGGCGGCTGGCGCGACGCTAGTTCCCATCAAGACACATAGATACGCGAACAAAGGCAGCCAGCGGACTCGAAAGCGGACCAGCGGACAACGTATAGGCGCGGCCATCGGTTGGTTTCGATGAACGTTGCTGCGCGGCATCTGGGCGGATGCGGTTCGCCCCTACATCCGCTTTTCCGCTGCTCCGCTGAATCTAATCCTCTTGCGGGCCGTAGTTGCCATGAACGTTGATACTGGGCAACATTCTCCCTCACCAACCTACCCACAGGGAACCCCACAAGGGGGTTTCCCGCTGGGAGAGGCTTTAGGTTGATACGCTTCAGCCTTGCATTGACCATTTATCATTGACCATTCATCACTCCCTCAAACCTCAAACCTCATCATTGCACTGCGTGGGGCAAATATGTTATATTTGCCCCACTATTTAGCTCGTCCCTCAATGAGGCGGGCAATATTACATTCGAGGAGCGTAATCGTTATGGACCAGCAAGAGCAGATGCCAGATGAGGAGCAGCGCGGCGGGCAAGCGGTGAACGATGCGCCGGTGGCCCCTATCCACCCCCTGCCGCCTATAGTCGCGCCCGTGAGCGCGATTAGTCGGCTGGGCGAACACGTGGGCGAGGAAGTGACAATCCAGGGTTGGCTGTACAACAAGCGTAGCACCGGCAAGCTCATCTTCCTCATCCTCCGCGACGGTACTGGGCTGGCGCAGGCCGTCGCTTACAAGCCGGACCTGAGCGACGAAGTGGCCGCGGCCATCGAGGCGGCAGGTGACGAGTCCAGCGTGGTGGTACGCGGGCTGGTGAAGCAGGATGCCCGCGCGGTGGGCGGCTACGAACTGGCGGTCAAGGACTTCAGCGCGGTACAAGCCATCAGCGACTACCCGATTAGCGGCAAGGCGCATGGGGTCAACTTCCTGATGAACCATCGTCACTTGTGGCTACGCAGCCAGCGACAACGCGCCCTGCTACGCATCCGCGCCACGGTGGAGCAGGCGATACAGGACTTCCTCAACCAGAACGGCTACACGCGGGTGGACTCGCCGATACTCACCCCCACCGCCGCCGAGGGTACTGGCAACCTGTTCAGCACCGACTACTTTGGCGAACCCGCTTACCTTGCCCAAACCGGCCAGCTTTACATCGAGGCCAGCATGATGAGCCTTGGCAAGGTGTACTGCTTCGGCCCCACCTTCCGCGCGGAGAAGAGCAAGACCCGCCGCCACCTCGCCGAGTTCTGGATGGTGGAGCCGGAGGCCGCCTATGTCGAGTTCGAGGGGTTGCTGGAGCTAGAGGAAAACTTCGTCAGCTACATCGTGCAGACCACCCTGCGGGAGCGCAAGGCCGAGCTTGACGAGCTAGTGGCAATCGCGCGGCGCGACGGCGACGAGGCGGGCGCGGCCAAGCTGGAGCGGCACTACGCCACCCTCGCCAACGTACAGCCCCCCTTCCCCCGCCTGCCCTACGATGAGGCGATTAAGGTGCTACAGAGCAAGGGCAACCCCGCGCAGTGGGGCAACGACATTGGGAGCGACGAGGAGACCATCCTCGCGAACCAGTACGAGCGGCCCGTGTTCGTGACCCGTTACCCCGCCCACATCAAAGCCTTCTATATGCAGCCCGACCCAGAGCGACCAGAGGTGGCCCTCGCCGCCGATTTGCTCGCCCCCGAAGGGTATGGCGAAATCATCGGCGGCAGCCAGCGCATCCACGACTACGACATCCTGCTCAAGAAAATCGAGGAGTTCGGCCTGCCCCGCGAAGCGTATGAGTGGTATCTGGACCTGCGCCGCTACGGCAGCGTGCCACATAGCGGGTTTGGAATGGGGCTAGAACGCTGCGTGGCGTGGATTAGCGGCGCACCCCACCTGCGCGAAACCATAGCCTTCCCCCGGATGTTGGAGAAGATGTACCCTTGATGCAGGCATGAGGGATGAGGGATGAGGCATGGTGGTAGGGGCGGGTTGCACTCGCCCACCGGCCACGCATCCACATATGAGCCGCCCAGCGGGGGTTGGGGGGAGGAATGTTGAACCCCATCAACCAAAGAGCCGCCCAGCGGGGGTTGGGGGGAGGAATGTTGAACCCCATCAACCAAAAAGCCCCCAGCGGGGGTTGGGGGAGGAATGTTGAAGCGCATCAATACCACTCGGAACTGAACCCGTCGCCCCGCCATAACCTCGTCTGCTTGTCCGCTTTCAAGTCCGCTAGCTGCGGTTTTCGTCCGATGGGCCGAATAGTTAGTCAGCTTCTCTCCCCCAAACCCCCGCTGGGGCTTTTTGCTTTGCGGGCTGGTCAGCTTCTCTCCCCCAAACCCCCGCTGGGGGCTTTTTGCTTTGCGGGCTGGTCAGCTTCTCTCCCCCAAACCCCCGCTGGGGGCTTTTTGCTTTGCGGGCTGGTCA
>JBBSEE010000090.1:0-8010 GCA_038239995.1 Chloroflexia bacterium
AAGCCCCCCATACCCCGCTTGTCTCCCGTTTTTTTTTTGGGTTTTCGGGGTTGGACCGGGCGGGCCACCGCCCGCCCCTACCCAATTGGGCGGGTATGTCCGCCAACTGCGTAACTCCTATCCAATCGCGGCAATCGCCCGCGCGAACACGGTATCCCACGGACGGGCGGGGAGTACGGGCAAGCCCAGCCGCGCCGCCTCGGCCCGCAGCCATTCGCTGTTGCGCCAGCTAGCGTGGGCGCGGCGGGGCTGTTCCTCCCCCTCGCGGGCGCGATAATTGGCGGCAATCTGGGCCTCGTCCGGCTCGTAGATGAACAGGGCGCGGACTTGACCCGCCGCGATGATGTCGTCGTAGCGGGTCAACACCGCCAGTTCGGGCAAGATGAAGTCACCCTCTAGCACAATCGGGGCACGGCTGGCGATGTGGTTGGCAATCACCAGTTCGAGGGCTTGCGACATCACTCGCGCATAGCTGATGAAGAATTGCAGATGCTGCTCCTCATCCATTGCCCGCGCCGCCTCCGGCTGGGTGCGCCAGAAGTGCAGGGTGGGATATTGCGCCGCGCTGGTCATCCGCTCTAGCACCACCTGAAAGTCGTCTACCTCGGTGATGCCGATACCATAATGCTGGGCGAGGCGGTAGCTGACCATGGTCTTGCCCACCCCGCTAGCCCCGCCGATGAGCAGCACCTGCCAGTCGCGGGGCGGATTGTTCGTCGCCATGCCCCTATTATACCGCATCGGAAAAGGGCGCAGTGCGATGCGCCCCTCCGCTAATGCTACACCAGTTCAACGCATCGGTTCGCCGCTCGGTTAATAGCCATGCACCTTATCAGGGGCGATGACGTACATCAGGCGGTTTTGCGGCTGGCCCCCGAATGCCTCATACACCGGCTTGCCGTGGTACTTCATGGACAGGCGGTTGATCTGCTCCCGCGCCCCTTCGCTCTCGCCCTTAATCTCAATGATATGACCCTGCACCTCAATCCAATGGTAGGGTTGCTGAGGGTCGAGCAGCAGCACGGCCACCTTGCTGCCCACCTTCATGTTGCGGGACTTTTTGGTGGTGTCGGGCGAATTGACCTGCACATTGTTGCCGTCGCGCTCACACCACACCGGCACGGTATGGGGATGGCCGTCGGCATCAATGGTGCTGAGGGCGCACAAGAGGGGCCGCTCGAACAAATCGTAGGCGGACTCCGGTATCTGGTTGGTCATCGCTAATATCCCTTTCTGATTACTTTGGTTTATAATATAGCCGCTGCCGGGGCAGCATCTTGTTGATGGAGCATTGCCTGCTACCAGTCTTGTCGCTGGTAGGTAGTAATTAGGCGTATCCATTATACCAAATTGAGGAGGAATATGGTGACTGATAAAGACACCCGCATCCGCATCCAAGAGATAGCCGAGGAGCTTAGGGCCATGGCAGCGAATGGATTGCACTTCGGCCATGATGAGTACGACATGGCCCGCTATCGGCGTATCATCGCGCTGGCGGCGGAGATGCTGGCGATGACCGACCCGCGCAGCACTGAGGAGATTGAGCGCATCTACAGCGGGCATATTGACGTGTATACCCCCAAGGTGGGGGCGACTGCGGTGATATTCGACGCGGCGGGGCGCATTCTGCTGATACAGCGTAGCGACAATGGTAAGTGGGCCTTGCCGGGTGGCTGGTCGGACGTGGGTGAGACCGCCGCGGAGACCGCAGTGCGTGAGGCGTTCGAGGAGACTGGGCTACAGGTGCGACCCCTGCGCCTCATCGGGGTGTACGACTCGCGCAAGAGCAAGCAGGGTAGCGCCCACCACATCTATCTCGTCGTCTTCCAGTGCGAGGTAATCGGCGGCGAACTGACCATCAGCAACGAGACGTTGGACTACGGCTACTTCGCCGAGGATGAGCTACCCGAACTCCACCCCGGCAGCGAGATACGCCTGCGCGATGCTTTCAAGGTCTGGCGCGGCGAGGTGGGGCCGTATTTTCAGTGATGCCCCCGTCTGCCTGATATACCGCCCTTATCCAATTTACCACCAAAATGCGCTCTTATTGGCAAATTGGGCTTGACAAGACTAATGATATTAGTTATAATGTGAATGTCGTTAGTTTTACAGTAGATTAGGAAAGGAGCGCAGCAATGACAACCGAATACCTAGAGCGGGGCGAAGGGCAAATCGCCTTCGAGGACAGCGGTGGGGATGGCCCGCTGGTAGTATGCGTACCGGGGATGGGCGACCTGCGCGGGCAGTATCGCTTCCTCATGCCCCAGCTTGTCGCTGCCGGTTATCGTGTGATAATCATAGATTTGCGGGGACACGGCGAATCGAGCGTAGGTTGGGCCGAGTACACCCCCGCTGCCGTCGGTGGGGATATGGTGGCCCTACTCCGCGACTTGAAGGCGGGGCCAGCCACGCTGGTGGGTAATTCAATGGCGGGAGCCTCGGCGGTATGGGCAGCAGCAGAAGCACCCCAGTTGGTCAGCGGCCTAGTCCTGATTGATCCGTTCGTGCGTGATATTCCCGCCACTTTCGTACAGAATCTGGCAATTAAGCTGCTGTTCATCGGCCCTTGGAAGGTAAGCTCATGGCTTACCTACTACAGCAACCTTTACCCCAGCCGCAAGCCTATTGACTTGGCCGCATACAAGGCTAAACTGGGCGCGAACCTGCGCGAACCGGGCCGCTTTGCCGCTTTTAGGGCACTGATGGCTGCGCCTAAATCAGACATCGAGGCGCGGTGCGCCCAAGTGAAAACGCCAACACTGGTGGTAATGGGGACGAAAGACCCTGACTTCAAAGATGCAGAAGCGGAAGCAAGGTGGGTGGCAGCGCGGTTGAATGGCAAGGTGCAGATGGTGGATGGCGCAGGTCACTATCCTCATGCTGAGATGCCGGAGCAGGTCGGGCCAGCGATTATTGAGTTCATCGGAGCAATGGCCCATGTCGGCTAGTCGGCGGTTGAACCGTGAAGCAGTGGTGGCCGCCGCAGCCGAGCTTGCCGATAGTGAAGGGTGGGACAAGTTGACGCTAGCTGGTCTTGCCACGCAATTGGAAGTAAAGACTCCCAGCCTGTTCAACCATATCGCGGGACTAGCCGCGTTGCGCCGTGAACTAGCCCTACGGGGAGGGCGGGAGATGGCGGCGCGGATTAGTCGGGCCACGATTGGCAAGGCGGGAGATGAGGCGGTATTCGCGCTTGCCAGCACCTATCGCAACTTTGCCAAAGAGCATCCCGGCCTCTACCGCGCCTCAGTGGTTGCCCCTGCCCCCGGCGACACCGAGGCGGAAGCGGCGGGCGCAGCAGTGGTGGACATCATCTTGGCGGTGTTGTCCTCCTACCACCTCAGCCACGAGGATGCGCTACACGCGATTCGCGGGCTACGCAGCATCGTTCATGGCTTCGTCAGTTTGGAGGCGGCGGGGGGCTTCGGCCTGCCCCTAGATTTGGACGAGAGCTTCAATCGCACGGTGCGGATGCTGATTAAGGGGCTGAATTAGACTGAAAATACGGTGTCAGCGCACCCATCACGGTGCGCTCTTTTTATTGCCCCGCATCGCGCGGCGTGACCTTGCCCCCCTCCACCCGGTATTGGCTGGCAGCGGCGAGGAAGGCGGGGGTGAAGTGGTCGAGGTCGGTGGCGGTGATGAGGGTTTGCTGCTGGGGGCGGGCCTGTATCGAGTCGAGCAGGAACTGGCGGCGGTGGGCATCCAGTTCGGAGAGGATGTCGTCGAGCAGCAGGATGGGCAGGTCGCCGGTATCGTGTTCCATTAGGCTGACCTCGGCCAGCTTCATCGCAAGGATGGCGGTGCGCTGCTGCCCGCGTGAGCCGTAGGTGCCAATATCCTCCGCCGCCGCATCATGGCCGAGGGTGAAGCTAAAGTCGTCGCGGTGGGGGCCGAGCAGGGACACGCCGCGCCGCGTTTCTTCGACCGTCAATCCGCGCAGTTGGTCGAGGAACTGGTCCTGTATCGCGTTGCTCAGGCGGGTGGTATGGGGCAACAGGGCGGGCAATTCGGGGGTGGCGGGCGGGCGGGGCTGCTTCAATTCGGGGAGCATCGCGGCGCGGGCATCGGGGGCCACCTTGCTCTGGTAGTCGAGGCAGAGGGTTGGCCCCCCGCCCATCAGTTGGGCGTGGGTCGGGTCGGCGAGGGCAGCAAGGCGCAGCAGGAAGTCTTGGCGGCGCAGCACGATATACGCCCCCGCCTTGACTAGCTCCTCATCCCAGTAGTGTAGCTCCTCCTTCACCGCAGGGTTGAGCGGGTTGCGCTGACGGTCACGCAGTTGGCGGAGCAGGGCGTTACGTTGCAGCAGCACCTTGTTGTACTGGCTGAGGTGCATCATATAGCGATGGTCAATCTGCGACAGGGTGATGTCGAGATAGCGGCGGCGGGCGGAGGGGGGGCTGACAATCAGGGTCATATCTTCGGGGGAGAACATCACCACGTTGACTTGGCCGATGAGGTCAACCGCGCGGCGGGGGGTTTTGTTCAGCTTGATACGCTTGCGGGCGAGGCCGTTGGAGAGGGTATTGAGTTCGCGGGCCTCGTCGCGGGCAATCACAATCTCCACCTGCAACTCCCCACGCCTACGTTCTACTTCAGCCTGTAGGCGGGCGAAGGGGGGCGTGCCGAGGTCGCCCACCGCCGCGTTGTTGATTAGCTCCCCATCGCTGCTGCTGCGTTGGCTGCGGGTGGTGGCAAGGTAATAGAGGGCTTCGAGCAGGCTGGTCTTGCCGCTGGCGTTGTCGCCCACGAACACGGCGATAGTGGGCGGCAGCTCCAGCTTCAGCCGCTCATAGAGGCGGAAATCGGTCAGTTCTAGGTGCGTGCAGTGCATAATCAGAGTATATCACAAACAATGCCAACCGACAGGGAGGCGGCGAAGAGCAGAAGTTTGACAAGGTAGTTACTCGGTAATATACTGGGCGCACTGTCTGGCCGGGTGGATGCTCGGCATCACGAGGAGGCAGCGTGGTACAAGGGAGCAGCCGCTAGCAATGAGGCTAGCGAGAAGGAAGGAGCAAGCAAGTGAAGCGTCTATCGGTTGTGCTAGCGATGCTGATGCTAGTCGTGGCGGGCAGCGGGACGGGGCTACTGGCCCAGAGCGTCATCGCCAACCCCGGCCCCAGTCAAGCCGCCCCATCGCCGGTGAAGAACTCACCGTTCTACAATATCGGCGGCAAGATTACGGTGCCGCCCGCGGTATTGCCCCCCAGCGGCGGGCCGGTGGATAACACCCCACCCTCTGCGCCCGACCACGCCCTCTCCCTGCCGGTGTTCGGTGCTGATGTGAACGTGGGAGGCGGCAACGAGGTTTCGATTGCCGCTAACCCCACCAACCCACTCAACTTTGTGGGCGGCGCGAACGTGGGGGCGCGGTTCACCACCACTAACGGTGGGGTAAGCTGGGTCAGCGGCAGCCTCGCTGGCGGTGGCGACCCCGCGATTGCCTATGATAACGCGGGCCGCGCCTATTATGCCCAGCTAGGCAACACCTCCTCCTGCCCCGACAACCCTTATATGTACAAGTCCACCGATGGCGGCATCACGTGGACGGGGCCGGTCTTCCCCCTCAGTGACCCCTCCCCCACTGACCACTTCTTCGACAAGGAGTGGATTACCGTAGACAACAACGTGAGCAGCCCCCACAATGGGCGTATCTACTTCACCGCCAGCGACTTCCACACCCCGGCGGGCTGCGACCTGAACAACTACATTGATGTCCGCGAAGTGGTGGCCTACTCCGACGACCAGGGCGCGACGTGGAGCGCGACCACCACTATCAGCGACCCCTCGCACAACCAAGACCAGTTCACCAACCCGATTGCCGCCTCGGACGGCACCGTCTATATCAGCTATCAATACCAGAACTGCACCTTCAACTGCAACGGTCAGCCAGCCTACCAGATGATTACCAAGTCCACCAATGGCGGGGCGGCGTGGAGTCCCAGTATCACGATGACGATGCAGCCCATCTCCTACACCGGCGCGTCGGTGGCAGGCTACCAGAACTATTATGCGGCTAGCACCAGCAGCGGCTTCCGCCACAACGACCAAGCGATTATCGGGGTCTCGCCCACCAACCCGCAGCAACTCTACGCGGTCTGGAACGACGGGCGGTTCGATAGCACCTTCGTCTATCAGAGCGTAACCGGCTGGCATGGCGACATTGTATCCAGCCGCAGCACCGATGGCGGGGCGACATGGAGCGCACCAATCAAGGTCAACGACACCGCCAATAATGACGGCACCGACCAGTTCTTCCCGTGGATGACGGTCGGCTCCGATGGGGTGATACACGTTTCGTGGATGGACCGCCGCGCCGGTGGCTTCCAGTACCGCGAATACTACAGCCAATCCACCGATGGCGGCCTCACATGGTCAGCCAACCAAGCGGTGGCCGATGTAGGTGGTACGCCGGGCAGCTTCATCGGCGACTACAGCGGCATTGCGGTCAATGCGGATAACAGTCGCGTGCTACCCTTCTGGACCGACCAACGCAGCGGGCAGCGGGCCTACACCGACCCCGGCATCATCAGCGGCGGCGGCGGCACGGCGACCCCCACCAATACCCCCACCGGCCCGACCAATACGCCAACCAACACCCCCAGTGGCCCAACCAACACCCCGACCCTAACTCCCACCCCTTGCGGCGCACCGGCCAACTGGCAGACCAAGGCTGTGGTCATCGCCCCCAGAGTCCGCGCCGTGGGAGCCTACTATCCGCCCAACGGCAAGTTCTACCTGATGGGCGGGCGCACCAGCGACTCGGCGGGCAGCGATGTCCTCAACCCCACCGAGTATGACCCCGGCACTAACACTTGGACCGCTAAGTCCGCCACCTTCCCCACCAGCTTGGTCAACAACATGGTGGGCGGGGTGCTGACCATCAGCGGTACGCAGCAGATTGTGGTGGTAGGCGGCTTGGCGGCGGGTGGCACGGTTGCCAGCCCCGATGTGCGCCTCTACAACCCCAGCAGCGATACCCTCTCCACTCTCAGCAGCGACCCCTGGAACCAAGCGGTCATCTCTAACGTGCTGCCCGGCGGCTTCGCCATCTACAACAACAAGCTATACGTGCTGGGCGGCTTCAATGTGGATGCCGTGCTATCCAACCGCTACATGATTGACACCATCTGGGAGTTCGACCCCGCGCGTCCCGCCGGTAGCCGCTGGCAATTGAAGACCACCCATTTGCCGGTGGCAATGGGCTACATCCCCGCCGCGGCGATTGGCAATATGATTTACAGCGCGGGCGGCTCGACGTGGGACGGGGCCAACCTGAACGATACTAGCAACTCTTACGCCTACGACCCCACCGCGAACACGATTACTACCATCACCGCAATCCCGCGAGCGACCGGCGAAACCCGCGCGGTCAGCTATAACGGCAAGTTGTGGGTGCTAGGCGGCGGACGCACCGCCCCCAACCCCAGCAACGAGGTGGACATCTACGACCCCGGCACCAATTCGTGGAGTACCGGCCTACCCTTCCCCACCGCGCGGCGGAACATGGGGATAGACACCGACGGCACCCATGTCTTCGTCGCAGGCGGCTATGACACCAGCGGTGTGACTCCCCTAGCTGTGTTCGAGGTCTACTATCCACCAGTGCCCTGCTCCACCCCGACCCCGACCGCAACCAACACGCCGGTGCCGCCCACCGTCACGCCGACCAACACCCCGGCACCTGCGACCAACACGCCGACGCTGACCCCCACCGATTGCCCCAACCCGTTCGTGGACATCAACGGCAACACCTTCTACTTCGCTATCCATTACCTGTACTGTCGCGGCGTGGTCAACGGGGTTGACGGCACCCACTTCAACCCCGGTGGCACCGCCACCCGCGCTCAGTTCGCTAAGGTAGTGGTGCTGGGCTTCGGCATCCCCCCCTACACCCCGACCGGCGCACCCGACTTCACCGACGTGCCGCCCGCCTATTATGCCTACACCTTCATCGAGGCAGGCTTCCATGCGGGCATCCTCAATGGCTACGACCCTGTCACTTGC
>JBBSEE010000091.1:0-8001 GCA_038239995.1 Chloroflexia bacterium
CCCCATTTGCGGGGGAGGGGCATGGTATAATTGCATATCTACATATTAGGATTAGGAGCGAACCGCGCATGGATGATTATCGGCCTGAGCCGGGGGATGAGCTAGAGGAACTGAGCGATGCAGAGCGGGAGGAGAAGAAACGCGAACAGGAGCAACGTCCGCAGCCCAACCTGCTCACCGCGATTACCAGCATCGGCAAGGAGCCGCCTAAGAAGAAAGAGGACGAGGAGCAGCGCAAGCGCAACAAGCCGCTCACCCGCGCGGCGGTGTTCGGCACCTATCGCCGCCTACTCGCCTACCTGCGCCCCTACCGTTGGCGGTTCGGGGTGGGTGGGGTCAGCCTGATAGTGTCCACCCTGCTCGGTCTGGTGCTACCCTGGGTGGTGCAGCATCTGGTGGACAGCGTGTTCACCCAGCATGACCGCAACCTGCTCAACCTGATTACGCTGGGGCTAATCGGCACCTTTCTGCTGCAAAGCGTGTTCAACTACTTCCAGACCTACTTCCTCTCCTATATCGGCGAAGGCATCGTCACCGACATTCGGGTGGACATCTATCGCCACCTGCAAAGCCTCGACCTCAGCTTTTACAACAATCATCGGGTGGGCGAACTAATCTCGCGCACCACCAACGATGTGGTCAAGGTGCAATCGGCGGTCAGCAACGACATCCTCGGCCTCGCCCAGCAGGTGATTACCCTCGTCGGGGCGGTCAGCATCCTGCTGCTCACCGACTGGCGGCTCACCCTCGTCATCCTGCTGGTCATCCCCCCTGTGGTGGGGATTGGCTACTTCTTCGGCGGGCGGCTACGGCGCATCTCCGAGCAGGTGCAGGCGGCGTTGGGCCAATCCACCACCGTGCTAGAGGAGACCCTGAGCGGGATTCGCACGGTCAAAGCCTTCACCAACGAGCAATATGAGGTGGGTCGCTTCACGGGAGCAGTGCGCGAGTCGTTCCAACTAGCTCTGAAGCGGACAAGGATACGCGCTATCTTCGTCCCCTTGATTACCCTCGCGGGCTTCAGCGCGGTGATTGGGGTGCTGTGGTTCGGGGGGCAGGAGGTGCTGAATGGCAACCTGACCAGCGGCCAGCTAGTCTCCTTCATCCTGTATATGTTCGCAGTGGTGGGGCCAATCGCCAGTCTCGCCGGGCTGTACGGCCAGTTGCAGGAGGCGGTCGGCTCGGCAGACCGCATCTTCGAGTTGCTTGATGCCCGCTCCGACATCACCGATGCGTCCACTGCCGCCGACTTGCCGATAGTGCGCGGCGCGCTAGCCTTTGAGAATGTCCAGTTTCGCTATCATGACAGCGACCAGCCCGACCAGCCCAGCCCCGTAGTGCTGAACGACCTATCGTGGCAGGCGGAGCCGGGGCAGGTCGTCGCGCTGGTGGGGCCGAGCGGGGCGGGCAAGACCACCATTGCCAACCTCATCCCCCGCTTCTACGATGTGAGCGGCGGTCGCATCACCGTTGACGGCTACGACATTCGCAATGTGCGGGTCGCCAGCCTGCGGGGGCAGATTGCGATAGTGCCCCAAGAGGCAGCCCTGTTCGGCGGCACGGTGCGCGAGAACATCGCCTACGGCAAGCTAGACGCAAGTGATGCCGAGATTGAGGCGGCGGCGCAGGCGGCTAACGCCCACGATTTCATCGCCGCCTTCCCTGATGGCTACGATAGCACCATTGGCGAGCGGGGGGTGAAACTGAGCGGTGGGCAGCGGCAGCGCATCGCCATCGCCCGCGCCATCCTCCGCAACCCCCGCTTGCTCATCCTCGACGAGGCCACCTCCAGCCTAGATAACGAGTCTGAGCATCTGGTGCAAGAGGCCCTCGACCGCCTGATGCGGGGGCGTACCACGCTGGTGATTGCCCACCGCCTGACCACCATCCAGAGCGCGGACAAGATATTGGTGCTGGACAAGGGGCAACTGGCCGAGCAGGGCAGCCATGCTGAGTTGATGCAGCGGGAGGGGCTGTACTTCCGCCTCTACACCCGCAACTTCGTCCCCGATGCGGACAGCGACCTCCTGCCGCCCATCACCGATGCTGCGCTTGCGCCGGTGGGATAATCTAGTTGATGAAGCACCCTCTTTGTGCTATGATTGCTGCCCCGGCCAATCAACCCTGAGCTTCAGAGAGGAGCGCACCAGTCATGCACCCTAGCCGTCGTTCCACCCTACCCCTCTATACTACCGCCTTGCTGGTGCTGGCTGCGCTGCTGGTCGGCTGCACCAGCGGGCCATCCAGCAATGGCAGCAACCCCACCCTGACCGCCCCCACCAACCCGGCGGCAAGCAGCCCCGCGCATTGGGGCTACGAGGGGGAGAACGGCCCTGACCAGTGGGCGGGCCTCGACCCCAAGTACACCCTCTGCGCTAGCGGCAAGCAGCAGTCGCCGGTGGATATTGCCAACACGGTGCGTAGCGATATTTCCGACGTATTCTTCAGCTATCAGCCCGCCAAGCTGAACATCGTGAACAACGGTCACACTATCGAGGTGGACTACCCCGCGGGCGACAGCCTGATTAAGATTGATGAGGTGGACTACAAGCTGGCCCAATTCCACTTCCACACCCCCAGCGAACACACGATTAACGGCAAGCAGGCGGCGATGGAGTTGCACTTTGTGAACAAGAGCGCGGACGGCAACCTTGCGGTGGTCGGGGTGTTGATTAACGAAGGGTTGGAGAACAAGGATTTGGCCGCTATCTGGGCGCACCTACCCACCCACGAAGGGGATACCGCCGTCCTCGATGCCGACTTCAACGTGGCAGTAGTGCTGCCTCGCGACCAACGCACCTACCGCTACGACGGTTCGTTGACTACCCCACCCTGCACCGAGGGGGTGAAGTGGCGGGTGATGGAGACCCCGATTGAGATGTCCAAGGCGCAGATTGATGCGTTCAAGGCGATATTCCCCCAAGACGCACGTCCGGTGCAATCGGCCAATGGGCGCAAGATTGACGAGGATGTCAGCGCGAACACCCGCTAATCGGGCGATGAGGTGGCGGCATGGAGATTGGTGAGCGTATCGAGGTGCATCGCCCGCAGGATTTCGCCGACTGGCTGGCGGAGAATGCCGCCACGGCGCGGGAGATTTGGCCGCTCATCTACAAGAAGGTTTCGGGCAAGCAGGTCGTCACCTACGCGCAACTGCTAGAGGTGGCGACCTGCTACGGTTGGGTGGACGTAATGGAGAAGTCGGTGGATAGCGAACGCTACGCCCTGCGCTTCGTGCCGCGCCGCAAGGGGGGCCACTGGACGGCGGCCAATCGCGCCCTCGCCCGCCGCCTAGTGGCCGAGGTGCGGATGACCGCGGCGGGCCGTGCTGCCCTGCCCGATGATTGGGAAACGAGGTAGTAGGAAGCTGAAACCATATGGGTAACAGTGGTGTAATTTATGCTTAGGGATTACGCAGTTGGGGCTGTATTTACGCCTGATGATGTAGGGGCGAATCGCATACGCCCTGCTCAACTATGTGAATCCGTGCGGGGCAAATTGGGATAAAGGATAGGATGATGAGCAAGCGACATATCCTCGTAGCTTTGGTGGCAGTGTGGTGTAGCATGGTAGCAGTTGGGGGTAACGTACAACCCGCCCATGCTAGTCAGCTTGAAGACCAGCCCGCCCCCGGCCTTCCTTACTGTGACCAGTTCCACGCCGAGTACCCCGCCGTCGTCAAAGTGGGGGATACTTATTACGCTTACTACAGCGGGTTTGGCTGCAAGTGGCAACTCTTCTACGCCACCAGCCGCGACGGGGTTCACTTCGACAAGCAGGGGCAAATCAATATCGCCGACGGCTGGGCCGACCAACGCGCCTTCCCCTTCGTGATGTACACGGCAGGCGTGTTCCGTCTCTACTACGGCGGTGGCCTACCCTACCGCATCGGCTATGCCGAGAGCCGCGATGGGGTCAACTTCACCGCCCGCGCCCAGCCGGTGCTAGATGTGGGCGGGGCGGGACAGTGGGACAGCGACCAGTTGGTGCGCCCCTCAGTGGTCGAGGTTTCGCCCTTCGCCAACAACTTGTGGCAGCGGCTCAGTCTTGCCAACCCGCCCAGCCACCTCTATCTGATGTACTATAACGGCTTCGGTAACGACCAGTCGGCGGTGGGCCTCGCCTACAGCAGCGACGGCATCACATGGCAGCGTTACGCCGCCAACCCCATCGTCACCTCACCGACTGGCATCTACACCAGCTTTGCGCTCGTGGCCGCGGGCACCACCTACCTCTATTACCACACCGACAATGGTATCTACCTGATGCTCAGTGCCGATGGGCTGGACTTCAAGCCATATTCCCCCGACCCAATCCTCACTCCCTCCACCACTGACGGCTGGGACGCAGGGTTGGTCTACGGCGCGTTCGTGCGTCCCGACGATAGTGGCGGCTACGTGATGTACTACAACGGTATCGGCCAGCCAGATGGCAACTATGGGATGGTGGGTATGGCGACCAGCCCCGACCTACGCCACTTCACCCCCAACCCCGCCAACCCGGTGATTACTGTGGGCAACACCCCCGCCAACTTCGAGGTTCAAGTAATCCACAACACCATCAGCCTAAGCTGGCACAATGTCGTCACCGATACCACTAATTACCTGCTCGCCCTACACGGTGAGGACGATTACACCGACACTATCGAGTTGGATAACGAGGCGGAGAGCTTGACCGTGACCCTGCCGATGAGCGGCAGCTACTCGCTGAACCTGCTGGGCATCACCGACCAGCTACCCGGCTGGCCGACCAGTCCGGTGACAGTGACAGTGACGGCCACACCATCACCGCCCGCCGCGCCTAAGACCCACGCCGCCCACATCAGCGTCGCGGCTTTGCTCCGCAACTTCTACCTTGCCCTCCCCCTGCTGTTCCTCATTGCCGGGGCGGAATGGCTGGTGGGGCGCAAGAAACGTCGTGCTGCGCCTCATCAGCCTCAAGATACATCCCCGACGGATAGGCACACCCTTGCCAAACGCGGGGCGGATGGAGTATAATCCCTCAACAACCGAACGATTATAGGCGATGACGAGGAGAGTAAGCGGCATTCAACTGCCACAGGGAAGCGCGGCCAGTGACTGAGAGCCGCCCATGCAGCCACCGCCGCCGAAGTTCACCTCCGAGCCGACCGGCGAACCGATTTCGGATTTTAGATTTTAGATTTTGGATTTTTGTGGGGTACGAAGGCGTTTTGTGAGGTACGAGGGCGTGATGAATCACGCCCCTACACTGGCACAGAACTCGCCTTACGGCGGACCCCTAATCCAAAATCTAAAATCCAAAATCTAAAATCCCAATAGCCCGCTCCGTACCGCCCAACGTTAACGGGTGAATGAGGGTCAGTGCGCCCCTAAGCGGCTGGCCGAATCAGGGTGGTACCACGTGGATGCCCCTCGTCCCTGTCGCGGACGAGCGGGCGTTTTTTTATTGCCCAATAGCAAAAGAGCCGCCCAGCAGGGGTTGGGGAAATAAAAGCCCCAGCGGGGGTTTGGGGGAGGAATGTTGACCCCCAGCAAAGTTTATCGGAGGGAGTTCACATGGACAATCAAGATTTGCCGCACGTTGCCAGCACCGCGCTGGACGAGCTAGAGACCGCCGCCGACCTTGCCGCCTTGACCCGCTGGAAGGGGCAGTGGCTGGGGGACAAGGGGCAGGTTCGCGCCCTGTTCGGCAACATCCGCGTCCTCCCAGCGGAGCAACGTGCCGCCTACGGGCAAGCGGTCAACACCCTGAAGGAGCAGCTAGAGGTCGCCCTCGACGCGCGGGAGGCGACCCTGAAGCAGGCTGCCCTGAGCGGTGCGCTGGCGGGCGATACAGTGGATGTCACCCTACCGGGCCGCCCGCCCCAGATGGGCCATGCCCATGTGATGTCGCGCACTATCCGCGAGGTCACGTCCGCGTTCGTGCAGATGGGCTTCCAAATTTGGGAAGGGCCGGAGGTGGAAGTAGACCGCTACAACTTCGAGCTGCTCAACATCCCCGCCGAACACCCTGCCCGCAGTATGCAGGACACCTTCTATATATCCGACCAAGACAAGAGCGGGACGGGCAGCCTACTGCTACGCACCCATACCTCTCCCAACCAAATGCGGGTGATGGAGCAGACCAAGCCGCCGATTCGGGTGGTGGTGCCGGGCCGCTGTTATCGCGCCGAGCGCACCGATGCCACCCATGAGTTCTACTTCTACCAGATGGAGGCGTTGGTGGTGGGCGAGAAGGTAACGCTGGCCGACCTGAAGGGGACGCTGGCGACCTTCGCCCGCCTCGTGTTCAGCCCCGATGCCGAGGTGCGCTTCGTGTGTGGCTACTTCAGCTACGTGGAGCCGGGCGTAGAGCTAATGGTGCGCTACACCCTGCCCAACGGCAAGCGCACCAACTGGCTAGAGCTACTCGGCGCGGGGATGGTGCATCCCAACGTGCTACGCAATGGCGGGATTGACCCCGACAAGTACAGCGGCTTCGCCTTCGGCATGGGCCTAGAGCGGGTCGCCCTGCTCAAGTACGGGATTGACGACATCCGCCACTTCTACGCCAACGACCTGCGCTTCCTCGAACAGTTCGGATAAGTTTTGAGTTAGGAGATTTGACGATGAATATACCCCTAAGCTGGCTAGCCGAGTACGTGCCGCTGAAGGTCACGCCAGAGGAGTTGACCCGACGGCTGGCGACCGCAGGTATCGCGGTGGAGGAGCTACGCCGCTTCCCCGCCGAACTGGATTGGGCTAACATATACGTGGGCGAGGCAGTGAAGGTGGCGCAGCACCCCGACGCGGACCGCCTCCGCCTCGTAACCGTAGATTATGGGCAGCCGCCGCCCATCACGGTGGTGACGGGCGCACCGAACATCGTGCAAGGGGCGAAGGTGGCTCTTGCCCTGAGCGGGGCGAAGCTGTACAACGGCCACTCCGAGGCGCACGAAATCGCGGTGCTGAAGCCGACCAAGATGCGGGGGATTATGTCCGAGGGGATGGTCTGCTCCGAACTGGAACTGGGGATTAGCGAGGAACATGAGGGCATCATCATCCTGCCCGCTGACGCGCCGGTAGGCCAGCCGCTCATCGAATACATGGGCGACTACGTGCTAGACCTCGAACTCACCCCCAACCTCGGTCGCGCCCTCAGCCTGATTGGCACCGCCCGCGAGGTGGCCGCCCTCACGTGGGACGAGGGGGCGCGAGTGACTTACCCCGACGACGCGCTACACGCCACCGGCCCCGACCTCAGCGGGGCAATCAGCGTGACGGTGGCCGACCCCGACCTCTGCCCTCGCTTCTCCGGCCTGCTGGTGTGCGGGGTGCAGATTGGTCCATCGCCCGCGTGGATGCAAGAGCGGCTGATTAAGGCGGGGATGCGCCCGGTCAACAACGTGGTGGACATCTCCAACTACGTGATGTTGGAGTGGGGGCAGCCTAACCATACCTACGACCTTGCCCGCTTGCGGGGCGGTCAAATCATCGTGCGGCGGGCCAAGGCGGGCGAGACGATCGAGGGCATCAACCATGTCACCTACCAGCTTGACCCCCAGATGCTGCTCATCTGCGACGCGGCGGGGCCGGTGGGGGTGGCGGGGGTGAGGGGTGGGGTGAACAGCGAGATTTACGATGAAACCCGCGACGTGTTCATCGAGTCCGCCCACTTCGCCGCCCTCAGCGTGCGGCGCACCGCGCGGCGGCTGGGCCTGCACACCGACGCATCGCACCGCTTCGAGCGCACCGTTGACATCGGGGGCACGATGCAGGGGGCGCGGCGGGTGGCCGAGTTGCTGCGCCTATATGCGGGCGGCGAAATCGCGGCGGGGGCGATTGACGTATACCCTAACCCTCAGCCGCTCAAGCAAATCGTCCTCAGCACGCGCGAGGTGGCCCGACTGGTGGGCATGGAGTTCAGCTTGACCGCGATGATGGACCTGCTGGGCCGCCTAGAGTTCGGGCTGGAGCCGTCCGCCGACGGTCAATTCGTGCTGGTCACAGTGCCGAGCTACCGCAACGACGTGAACATCAC
>JBBSEE010000092.1:0-7975 GCA_038239995.1 Chloroflexia bacterium
GTCAAGCTGAGCAAGCCCGCGTTCCAGGGTCGGGCCGCGCTGGAGAAGCAGAAGGCCGAGGGCGTCAAGCGCCGCCTCGTCCTGCTCGAACTCGAGAAAGGCGCCACGCTGCCGGCGGTCGGCGCGGCGATCTCCGAAGCCGGCCAGCCGGTGGGCAAGGTCATCAACCACGACGGCAGCGTCACCGACCGCGTCACGATCGCGCTGCAAGGCGTTCCGCAGGCGCACCTTGTCCACTACGAGCCGAGCAGCGGGCACAATATTGCGGACGTGTTCTGGACATTCCTCAACCAGCGCGGCAAGGTGTACGACGGCGGCAAGCTGGTGGATGCGCCGCTGTACGATTGGCTGTTCGTGATGGGCTATCCGATTAGCGAACCCTACTGGGCCAAGGTGCAGGTGGCAGGCCAGACCCACGAGGTGCTAATCCAGCTATTCGAGCGGCGCACCCTCACTTACGACCCCCAAGAACCCAACCCCCTGTGGCAGGTGCAGATGGGCAATGTGGGGCGGCACTACTTCGCGTGGCGATATACCAGCCCGCCCCACCCCATGCCGGTGCCACCTCAGCCCTCGCCCGCCAGCCCCGCGCCCAACAACGCCCCCAACAACGATACCTTCATCCGCATCAGCGGCGACCAGTTCACTTATCGTGGCAGCGTGGTCAAGCTGAAGGGCAGCAACTACTTCAACAGCCAGAACCCATGGGCGGTGATGTGGCGACGCTGGGATGGGGCGAGGGTGGACGCGGAGTTGAGCAAGGTGTCGGCGTTGGGCGGCAACGTCATCCGCATTAGCTTGCCCTACGACAACTATCGCACCGAGAACGTGGTGTGGAGCGGCAAGCGGGCGGGCATCAACCCCATCTTCATCGGGCGCATCAACGAGCTATTGCAGATTGCCGCCAAGTATCAGCTAAAGGTGGACATCAGCCTGTTCGATTGGTACGACCAAGCCCCAGACCCCAACACCCCCGACGATAATCAGAACCGGATGTACATTGACGGGATTGTGGGCGCATTCGCCAACGACGACCGGGTGTTTGGATGGGACATCCACAACGAGGCCGACCTGTATTACAACTGGCAACACGCGCGGGCGGACAAGACGCTGGGCTGGATGAAGCGGGTTAGCGACGAGGTGCGCCGCCTCGACCATAATCACCCGATTGGCATCAGCATGAGCGATTATCGCAACCTCTACTACCAGCCAAGCGGCAATTACCAGAGTGCCATTGCCATGTCCGACTTCGTGGCCCTCCACTGCTACGATGCGGGAGCAATCGGGACGCAACTCACCGCCCTGAAGCAGCTAACCACCAAGCCGATATTGCTACAGGAGACCGGCTGGCCCACCGGCCCCGATGGCTACGCCAATTACAATGAGCCGACCCAGAAGTTCCTCTACCAGATGATGGTGGAGGGGGTGAGCAAGGCGAACACCGCTGGGCTGCTGCAATGGACGCTGTTCGACTACACCCCCGGCACCAGCGGGGCGAACAGCGGCAATCCGAATAGCGTGGACTTGCTGCGCGAGGACTACTTTGGCCTGATTCGCACCGACGGCAGCTACAAACAGGCGGCGGATGTGTTCCGCAGCTACGGCACGATTGGCCTACCCAGCACCATCCAGACCGCCGCCCCCCTCACCCGCGCCCCGGAGGAGGATTGGTAATCTGAACACCTTCATCCTCGGCACCCTCGGTCTGCTCGGTCTGCTCTGCTGGCTGACCTACCAGAGTGCCCTGCTGCTGCGGAGCTTTGTGCCTAAGCAGAACATTCTGCTCAATCCGGCAGAGAACGGCTTCAAGCTGTTTTTTGTCGCTCTATGCAGCCTGCTGATTACCCTGAGCGGATTGCCGCTGCGGGCCTTTGGACTGGAGTACGATGGGTTGACGCTGGGCCGCGATGTGCTGCTCGGTGTGGGGCTGGGGGTGGCGGCGCAGTGGGCGGTCAACCTCGGCTCGGAGGCGGCGGTGAAGCGTTGGGGTGAGGGTATCTACCGCGACTTGGTGATGCGGAATATCACCCCTCGCGACGATGCCAATGCCCTGACATGGCTGGCGGTGGCGGCGGCGATGGCGGTCGCGGTGCTGGTCGAGGAGTTGCTGTTTCGCGGGATGTTGCTGGGCGGGTTCGGCTGGCTGCTCGGCGGTGGTGGCTGGTACGTGCTGCTCGGCGGCGGCTTCAGCCTGCTGTTCGGTAGCCTGCACCTGCCGCAGGGGAGGCTAGGGGTATATGGCGCGGCCTTGCTCTCCATGTTCCTCTCCGCCCTGTTCCTCATCAGCGGCGGCCTGCTCGCCCCCCTGCTGGCTCACTACGTCATCAATATGCTGCAAGTGCTGAAGGCCCACCGCGAACGTATCTGGGAGCAGGGCGATGTGCTGCTGGAAGAGCAACATCCCCTCCCGGTGGGAGGGGAGTTAACCAATGTCGCACGCCGCGCCCAATCCAAAATCTAAAATCTAAAATCTAAAATCCCGTACTTGGGGGTGGATGGACCCCGGTGGGTCTCCCGGTCTTCAAAACCGTGTGTGCGTCCTTAAGCAGGGCGCAGGTGGGTTCGACTCCTATGCACCCTCGCCAAGTTGAAGGTAGAATGAAGAAGGTAGAAGGTAGGATGGGGTTTGATTTCTCATCCACTTTTAATCCCCCCGTGCGTGTAAAATTGCAGAGTCACCCAAAATATGTTATAGTAAGGTGCGTCCAAGTAGGCGCGGAATCACTGTGTCCCCCGCACAAATCGAGCTAAAGCGAACCTGAGATAATAACGGAGAAATGGTGTGCTAGCTGAACTGAACATCACTAACTTTGCGATTATTGACCGGCTGCGTCTCGGCTTGGGGCGCGGCTTCAACGCCCTCACCGGCGAAACCGGCGCGGGCAAGAGTATCATCATTGATGCGGTGGGCGCGTTGCTGGGCCAAAAGGTGGGGCCGGAGTTCATCCGCAGCGGGTCGCAGCAGGCCCATGTCGAGGCCCTGTTCGACCTCAGCGATATGGCAACCGACCATGCTCTGTTCGGTATCCTAGAGGAGCAGGAGTTGGCCGACCCCGACCAGCCCAACCTGCTCATCCTCAGCCGCGACATCAATAGCAGTGGCCGCAGCGTGGCCCGCATCAACGGGCGGGCGGTCAACCTGCCCATCATGCAAGAGGTGGGCCAGCAACTGATTGACATTCACGGGCAGAACGAACACGCTAGCCTGTTGCGCGTCGGTGAACACATCGAGATGCTGGACCAGTACGCCGACCTGCTGCCGTTGCGGGGCGAGTTGGCCCAGCAGGTAATTACCTTGCGCCAAGTGCGGGCCGAGCTTACCAAGTTGCAGCGCGATGAGCGCGAACTAGCTCGCCGCGCCGATTTGCTCACCTACCAAGTGGAGGAGATTGACAAGGCCGCGCTACAAGTGGACGAGGACGAGCAACTGGCCCAAGAGCGGGCAGTGCTGAACAACGCCGAGCGGCTCACCGACCTTGCTGATGCCGCCTATCGCATCCTCTACGAGGGGGACGAGGTGGCGGACAGCGACTTCGATGCTCCCCGCCGCGCCGCCACCGCCAAAGGTCGCGGCGCAGCGGCAACGGGCGGACGCGCGGTGGTAGACGCGCTCAACGAGGTCAGTGCTATCTTCGGCGAACTGGCCCGCTACGACACCCGCATGGCCGAGCAGCAGGTCAACCTCACCGCTCTTGCCGAGCAGGTCAGCGACGTGACCCGCGCCCTGCGTCAGTACCGCGACAGCATCGAACACGACCCCGCGCGGCTGGAATATGTAGATGAGCGCATCAGCCTGATACACGAGATGAAGCGCAAGTATGGCGGCAGCATCGCGGAGATTAACGAGTTTGGCCGTCGCGCCGCCGAGGAGTTGGACAGCATCAGCCACAGCGAGGAACGCATCATCGCCCTGCAAGCGCAGGAGGACGGCCTACTGCAACAGATTGGCGAACTGGCGGCGCGGCTGTCGCGGGCGCGGCGCGAGGCGGGCGACCGACTGGCCCGCGCGGTAGAGCGAGCGATGGTAGACCTGAACATGGCGCGGATTCAGATGCACGTGGCGATTACCCACCCCCGCGACCCTAACGGCATCCACCTACCCGCCGACCTGCTGGCGAACAGCGACAATGGCGGCGACGAAACCGCCCGCTACGCCTTCGACACACGCGGGGCGGACCGGGTGGAGTTCCTGCTATCGCCCAACCCCGGCGAACCGCTCAAGCCATTGGCGAAGATTGCGTCGGGGGGTGAAACCTCACGGCTGATGTTGGCGGTAAAGAGTATACTGAGCGCGGCGGATGCTACCCCTACCCTCATCTTCGACGAGATTGATGTGGGCGTGGGCGGGCGCAGCGGCCAAGTGGTGGGCGAAAAGTTGTGGGGCTTGACCGCGCAGCACCAAGTCATCTGCATTACCCACCTGCCCCAGATTGCTGCCTTCGGCGACTGCCACTATCGCATCAGCAAGCAGGTGGCGAACGAGCGCACCAGCACCCGTATCGAGGAGCTAGCGGGCGAGTCGCGGGTGCATGAAATTGCCGCGATGTTGGGCGGCCCGAACCCGACTGCGGTCAGCCTAGAGAACGCCCGCCAGATTATCCATGCTGCCGAGGAGATTAAGACCGAGGCGCGGGCCATGGCGGATGACAACATGGAGATGGCCGCGACCAAAAGCCCCCAGCGGGGGTTGGGGGAGAAATATTGATTAACCTCAGCGGCCAGCACATCATGCACCCACCCCCTACCCCTCCCGGTGGGAGGGGAGACTTACAATCTACAATCTACAATCTACAATCTGCAATCAGCAAGTGGGGAGGACGTAGTGACAAAGCTAGCGTATTATTGCAACAAGGTGATGGAGTGGGGATGGTTGGCGGTCATCGTCTACATCCCGCTCTACTTCAACGTCTACAGCAGCCGCGTGTTCGAGCCGGACAAGCTGTCCATGCTCCGCTCCATCGTGCTGGTGATGGCGGTGGCGTGGGGCATCAAGGTGCTGGAAGGGCTGGGCAGCACCGCGACCGCCAATGCCCGCGCCAGTGGGCGGGGCGGGGTGGTCGCGGTGGCGAACGGCGGCTGGCCCACCTCGGCTTGGTGGCGTATCCCCTTGCTCGTGCCGATCCTCCTCTATGCCCTGATGTACCTAATTACCAGCATCGCTAGCGTGGTGCCGGAGACCAGCTTCCTCGGCAGCTACCAGCGGTTGCAGGGGCTGTTCAGCCAATATTCGTACATCATGCTGGCGTTGATTATCATCTTCAATGTGCGTAGCCGCGCCCAAGTGGAGCGCATCATCACTTTCGCCATTCTCACCAGCGTGCCAGTCGCCCTCTACGGCCTGATGCAGCATGAGAGGCTAGACCCGTTGCCGTGGGCAGGCGATGTGGTAGACCGCGTAGCTAGCTCGATGGGCAACGCTATCTTCGTGGGCGCGTGGCTAATCATGGTGGTGCCGCTGGTACTCTACCGCCTGTTCAGTCTCGTGGCCCGCCTGCGCGACCCCAACAGCGACCTTGAGCGCGAGATAGATACCAACGATTCGGTGTGGGTGTTGGGCTACGGTGGGGTGGCGGTGATTCAGAGTTTCGTGCTGTGGATGGCCCTGTACATGATGGCGGGCAATCAGCGGCCCGACTTCGGGCTGTGGTTCATCCTGCCCATCGCTATCCTCGTCTTCTACCTGATGAACTTCATCTATGGCACCGCGCGGAAGAACAGCCGCGCCCTCGCGTGGGCGCAGGTGGTCGGTCTCGGCCTGCTGCTGCCCCTGTTGGTCACGATTGTGGTATTCACCGCCTCGCGTGGCCCCGAACTGGGCTTGATGGCGGGGGTGATATTCTTCCTCATCAGCCTGCTATGGGTGCGTCGAATGTGGAAGTCGTTGGCTGTAGTCGGTGTGTTTGTCGCTCTGTTCGTCGGTTTCCTCGTAGTCTTCAATCTACCCAACTCGCCGATTGCTGGGCTACGCGATGCGAAGTATATCGGCAAGCTGGGCCAGATTTTCCAGACTGACGACGGTACGGGCAAGGTGCGGCTGCTGATTTGGTCCGGCGACATCAATATGATTAAGGCCGACCCGCTGCGTTCGCTGATTGGCTGGGGGCCGGAGAGTATGTACGTCGCCTACAACAAGTTCTACCCCGCCGAGTTGCAGCACTGGGAGCTACGCAACGCCACCCCCGACCGTTCGCACAACGCCTACCTCGACCAAATCGTGATTATGGGCTTCAGCGGGTTGTTCCTCTATCTGCTGCTGATCGGCTCATTCTTCTTCTTTGTGTTCCGCGCCCTACGCCGTACCGACCGCTTCGTCAACCAAGCCCTCATCCTCGGCCTCGCGGGCGGGGTGGTCGCCGACCTAGTGGAGATTGCAGTGGGTATTCCGATTGCGGTCACATACACCTACTTCTACACCTATATCGCCTTGTTCGTGGCCTTCGCCTTCTACATCGAGAAGATATTGCAGCCATCCGCTAGTGGGTTGGTGGAGCAGCTAAAGAGCGACCCCTTCGGCGACAAGGAGAAGGAGACCAGCAGCGTAATGGCACGAATGCGCGGCCTATTGCAGCCCCAGCCACGCCTGAGTTTGGCACTGGCCGGGGCGGGCAGTGGGGCGGCGCAGCCCATCACCACTGCCTACTCGACCACCTCGAACCGACCGGGCAGCGCGGCGGGCAGCCAGCGCAAGGGTAGTGGCAACCGCAACAAGGCGAACCGTCCCCCTGCCGCAGGCAGCAGCCCCCGCCCCGCCGCTGTCCCTCCCGCCAGTGCTAATGGCAACGTCGCCACCCCTACCGCCCCGACCGGCAATGGCAGCGTGGAGGCGAGCAGCAGCCCCGCCACCCCCATTACCCCCGCCCCTAAGCCCCAATCGCAACTGCAACGCGCCCCTGCCACCAATCGGCAGCGGATTGCCAGTGGGCGGGTAGACCAAAGCCGCGTCCGCCCCCTCACTCGCTGGATTGCCAATCCCGCCTTCGTCTGGCTGTATGGAGTGATGGCGGTGGTTGCCTTGCTACTGATTTGGCTGGTGAACATCAACCTCGTCTACGCCGATATGCTATACAAGCAGGGGCAGAGCGCGGAGAGCCAGCAGAACTGGCCCGCCGCCGTCCAAGTCTACCAAGATGCGATTAAGCTGCAACCCGACCAAGACTACTACTACCTGTTCCTCGGTCGCGCCTATATGGAGTGGTCCAAGGGGCCGACCCGCTTCCAGCAGTTGACTGCCGACCAAGCCGCCACTGTCCGCGACCAACTCATCGCCAAATCGGAGCAGACCTTGCTGAAGGCGCAGCAACTGAACCCCCTGAACACCGACCACTACGCCAATTTGGGCCGCTTGTACATCTACTGGGGCGGCATTCTGGGGCAAGGTAGCGCGGCTAGCGACCACCAGAACGCGATTGATAAGATGACCAAGGGGATAGATTACTACACCCACGCCACCCAGCTAAGTCCCCAGAACGCGCAGATTTGGAACGAACTGGCCCTTGCCCAGCGCACCCTCGCCCTGTACCAGAACTCGCTCAACCCCTCCACCGCGCAAACTAGCGGCAGCGGAACCAGCACCCAGACGGTGAGCGGCACGGGTACGGTAAGCAACAGCACCGCCCTAACCAGCACCACCCCGGTCACGCCCACGACAGGGACGACCGACAACAGCAACGATGCCACCAAGCTGCCGCTGCCGGTGCGGGGGGCGGGGATAAACCCCGAAGCGATGACCATGCTGGAAGCCGCGGAGACCACCGCCAAGCAGTCGGCCAAGATTGATGACCGTTATGGCAACACCTACTACATCCTCGGCGAAATCGAACGCAGCCTAGGCGATGCGCCCCAAACGGCAGATGCCTACGTCAAGCTGATCAAGCTCATCAAGCTGGATACCGACCAATCTGCGCTGCCCAGCCTGACTGATAGCGAGATTTCCACGCGGGCCGACTTCCTCGTCGCGGGCAAGGTCTACACCGAC
>JBBSEE010000093.1:0-7973 GCA_038239995.1 Chloroflexia bacterium
ATTCCCCCCCCAACCGGGTAAACACCAAAACTAAACGCCCCACCCCACCCCCATAGGGTGGGCGTTTGGGTTGCCCCCCATGGAAGGGGGGGGGGGGGGGCGGGACGGGGCCGCCGCTGGACAGGGGTGCGCTCCATTGCTTCGCGTCCCAGTTCGGCGCGGCGGGTATATCGTAACCCGCATTGGTGGGCGGCTGCGGCGGTTGGGCATGCGGGGTAGGCGGCGGGGCGACCACATCGGGGGTCATGTAATAGTTAATCAGCAAGGCAATACCCACGAACATCACGATGAAGCCGGGCATCAGCCACGGCCCCCAGCCAATGGTGCCGAGGCCGAGGGTAATGCCGAGGCCGATCAGCAGAGTAATCGTGCCCCCGCTGCGCTGCTCCAACGCCTCTTTGCTATAGCGGTTCCGCATCCCGGCGCGGGGCTGATAGCCGTTTGCCTGCGGCTGATACTGAGGCGGCAGCAGTGTGCCGGTGCTATAATCGCTGGGGGTCGCGCCGGGAGTAGGGTTCAGCGGGCGATAGTCCTTGGGGGTGAGGCCACGATTGAGCATATCCATGCGTTCGCGATACTGGATGTAGCGCATCGCCAGCACGAACCCGAACACCACGATGAAGAAAAGTAGTGGTTCCATAATCGCTAGTTCCCCTTCTTGATGTTGATGTCGCCGCTGCCGGTCTGGATGTTCAGGCTAGGCGCACCATCGGGAGCTTTGGCGGTATAACCTTGCAGTCTGGTTTTCTGCTTTTCGCGCTGCGGCTGGCCGAGGTCGAAGTCGCTGCTGATGCTACCCTGCTCAGTGGCAGCGTCAAGCTGGAACTCGCTATCGAGCGGTAGAATAGCAGTGATGTTGCCCTTGTCTACCGTGATACTGCTCTCACCCTGCGCGAGGTCGCCCTTATAGGTGACGTTGCCAGTGCTGTTGTTAATATCAAGCACCGTGCCGCTTGGTACTTTGATGTCGAGGTTGGTGGGAACACCGGCTTTGATGGTTATGTTGTCCCTCTCACTACCTGCTTCAATCGCTGGCTGACCGCTATCCTTACCGAAAGGCACGGCGGTATATTCAATGTCGGTGAGCTTATCCATGGCGGTTACGTTAATGTCACCACCATCCAGTTGGACGTGCAAGGTAGCGGGCGAATCGGGCGGCAGAGGGATAGTCTGCAAGGTGCTGGGGCGACTAGGCGCACCCTTAGACATCATCGCAGGCTTGCTTATTGCTGCCATATTGCCGCTAAAATGCCCATTACCGAAGCCGGTGAACACCACCGCCATCATCAACGCGCCCACAATGAAGGCGGCAAGCAGTAGCAAGGGCAGGGCAAGGTTACGGCGGCGACGGTAGCGCAGTGGGTAAGCGGCGTAGGACTGCATCGGGCCGTATGCTGCAACTGGTGGCTCGTACTTGGCGTACTCTTTGGGTTGTTCCTTAATTTCCATTGCTGATACGCTCCCATCTTCCTGTTTGCCTATTGAACAGGTGAGTGGCGTGGTTTGTTTCACCTATTATTATACCACGCCTGCCCCACCCTTGCCAAAGCGAGGCACCAGCGGGTACAATAGCAGCGTGAACTCGACCGACCCTAACGCGGCGGCACTGCGCGACAAGATGCAGCGGGTCTATCGCCTACTGGTCGCCGCCTACGATGAGCGGCACTGGCAAGCGGGCGACCATCTGCCGCCGCTGGATGAGCTAGTGCTGACCATCCTCAGCCAGCACACCTCGGACGTGAACAGCGTCCGCGCCTACGAGGAGCTACGCCGCCGCTTCCCCGACTGGACGGAAGTGGCCGCCGCGCCGGTGGTGGCGGTGGCCGACGCGATACGTAGCGGGGGATTGGCGATGCAGAAAGCCCCCCGCATCCAATCCGCGCTCCGTACCATCTACGCGCAGCAGGGCGAGTATCGCCTCGACTTCCTTGCCGACTGGCCGCTGGAAGAGGCCCGCGCCTACCTCACCGCCATCAACGGGGTAGGGCCGAAGACCGCCGCCATCGTGCTGCTGTTCGCCCTCGACCGCCCCGCCCTGCCGGTGGACACCCACGTGTATCGAATCAGCCAGCGGCTGGGGCTGATTGGCCCCAAGATTAGTGAAGCGCAGGCTCATGCCATCCTCGAACCGCTGCTCCAGCCGGGCCAAATCTACACCTTCCACCTTGACATGATTACGCATGGCCGACAGGTGTGCAAGGCGCAGCGGCCCCTGTGCGAAATCTGCCCCTTGCAGCGCGAGTGCGACTATTATCGAATGAAGAAGGTAGAAGGTAGAATCTAGAATCGGTGGGGGTTGTATCACGCTTAGATAACTCAAATCAGCACGTCATTCTACCTGCTTCATTCTGCATTATTCTTGATTCTACCTACTTCATTCTACATTCATTCGGAGGGCACGATGGATTTGATACTGGTGCGGCACGGCGAGTCGGTGGGCAACAAGATGGGGTTCGTGCAGGGGTGGCAGGATACTAATCTGACCCCGCTGGGGGTGGCCCAAGCGGCAGCGGTGGCGGCAAGGCTACAGGCCGACTATCTGCCGATTGACGCGGTGTACGCCAGCCCCTTGCAGCGGGCGTGGCGCACCGCGCAAGCGATTAGCCGCCGCACTCAGCTAGAGCCGATGGTCGAGCCGGACTTGCGCGAGATGCACTTTGGTCTCATCGAGGGGATGACCCAGCTAGAGTGGCGCAAGAAGTTCCCCGAACTGCTGCCCGGCTGGGCGGATAGCGATAATCTGGATTTCGGCTGGCCGGGGGGCGAGACGCGGGGCGAGTTTGCCGCGCGGGTGGAGCGCACTATGGCTCGTCTCATCGCCGCCGCGCCTTATGAGCGGCTGCTGGTGGTGGCGCATGGCGGGGTATTCAGCACCTACCTGTCCATCCTGCTCACCGGCGCATCCACTAATTGGCGCAATTACCATGTGAACAATTGCACCATCACGCTGCTGAAGCTAGGCGCGGGCGAACCGCAGCTAGTGCTGTTCGATGATGATGCTCACCTTGCCGGGATTAAAGACGAAAGGTTAGTATTACAACCACAACTGTGACGAAAATAAACGTTTATGATGTAGGGGCGAATCGCTTACGCCCTGCCACCATACCGTTACATCAATCGTAACTACGTCACTAAGAGGCGGAGGTTTCGCCCCTTACTTGTTCGCGCAAGCGGTCAATCACCACCAACTCCCCGCGCTCATCCCGATAGTACCAGTTCTCCCACCCGTTGCAGGCGGGCAGGTGGGCTAGCTGTGCGCCGAGACGGTGGATGCTGCCGCGCAGTTCGCCCGCCTGTAGGCTGCCATCGGCGAGGATGAGCGCGGGGGTGCCACCGCGGGCGAAGTATAGGGTATCGCCGGGCTGGAGCAGGCCGCGCTCTAGCAGGGTGCCGAAGGGGATGCGCGGGGCGGTGCGCTTGCTGTCCATGCGGTACACCTCGTCGCTGAACAGACTGGGAGTAACGGCAGCGATGCGGTCATGGGCAAGCTGCACGTAACGCTCCTCCCGCTCGATGCCGAGGTAATGGCGGTGCAACGCTTTAGCCACCGCCCCCGTCGTGCCCGTGCCGAAGAAGGGGTCAAGGATAACGTCACCGGGGTTGGTGCTGGCGAGGATGACCCGATATAGCAGGCTTTCCGGCTTCTGGGTGGGGTGGGCCTTCTCCCCATTTTGCTTCAGTCGTTCCGCGCCGGTGCAGATGGGCAGATGCCAATCGCTCCGCATCTGCCGCTCGTCGTTCAGGTTCTTCATCGCTTGATAATTGAAGGTGTAACGCTTTTGCCCCTGCGACTTCTTCGCCCACAGCAGGGTTTCGTGTGCGTTGGTGAAGCGCA
Source organism: Chloroflexia bacterium (assembly GCA_038239995.1). Lineage (GTDB taxonomy): Bacteria > Chloroflexota > Chloroflexia > QHBQ01 > QHBQ01 > QHBQ01. The sequence goes on from JBBSEE010000093.1 coordinate 3,836, forward strand.
CCCCCTTGAAGTTGGGCATCGGGTTGGTCTTGACGAACACGATGTCGTTGAGTAGCCAGAAGCCGAGGTCTTGGACGATGCGCCCCACCCGATAGATGTTGTGGTAGCTGCCTATCACCCAGATGGTGCCGGTATCCTTCAGCACCCGACGGCAAGCGACCAGCCACGCCTCGGTGAAGCGGTCGTAGGCGGCGAAATCGGCGAACTGGTCCCAATCGTCGTCCACCCCATCCACGCGGGTCATGTTCGGTCGCCACAGTTCGTGCTGTAGCTGCAAGTTATAGGGTGGGTCAGCGAAGATTACATCCACGCTCCCCTCTGGTAGGGTAGGCAGGATGTCGAGGCAATCGCCGAGTATAATCGTGTCAAGCGGCAGGTCAGACAAAGCGCAACTCCTTTCAACTTGACATATTATAACATAGCGGGGCAGGATTCGATACTAGAACAAGCAAGATATTCACTTAATCGTGATGTTCAACACCGCAAAGCTGAGGTTGCGAGGGTCGGTGCTGCGAGGGTCGAGGCTGATAGGGCTGATGCTAGGTTCGGGGGAAGATAGCCACACGTCGTTGCTGCCCGGTTGCAGGATGATAGGCACGCTTACAGTCTTCAACTCCGCCTTGATGGGTTGGCTGAGGGGGGCGACGGTGCAACCTGCCGCCTGATAGCTGGGGCAGAGGCGCACTTGTAGGGTGCGGGGCTGGTGATAGGCTTGCAGCTTGAGGCTGAGGGTGGCAGCACGGGGTTGGGGGGCGGTGTTCACCACCTTGAGGCTGACCGGCTTATCCTCTACCCACCGCTGCGGGCCGAAGCTGGTCTGCTCCAACCCGCCCCAGTTGTCGTCGAGGCTGGCGGGCAGCAGGTCGGTCGTGGCGGTCAACGGCACCGCATAGGCGGTGATAGCGGCATCGTCGGCCACGGGGGTGGCGGCGGGCAGCACGGCAGCGACGATAGACTTGGCGGTGACGTAATCGGCGGGTGATAGCGTCCACTTCCACAGCACGATGTAGCGCAGGTCGAAGTAGCGCAGCACCGCGGGGGCGTAGCTGGCGGGGTCGGGCGGGGGCGTGAGGATGTCGTTGCTGGCGGGCAGGCGCAAGTCCCAGAACCAGCGCACCACTGGCGTTTGGCTGGGGAAGCAGTAGCAGGGCTTCCGCGCCGTCTGCCCACCCATGATTTTCTTGTGATGCACGAAAGAGAGAGCCTGATGGTACTCGGCGTAGAACTTGTCAGCAACCGGCACCTCCAGCAGCGCATAGCTAGCCTTGTCCTGCCCCAACTGGGTGAAGAAGGGAGAGATAGGCTGGCTGCTGAGGTCGTAGGGCACTGCGCTAAACTCGAAGATGATGACCAGCGCGAGGGTAGCGGCAAGGGCGTAGCGGGCGAGCAGGAGGCGTGACCAAAGAGCCAGCCGCTGGCTAATCGCCTGCCAACCGAAACCGGCCAGCACCGCGAGGCACAAGAAGGCGGTCAGCGAGAAGCGTGAGGGGTCGCGGCTGATGTTGATGAAGGGCAGCTTGAGCAGCAGAGAGTAGGGCATCGGTATCGGCAAGCTATGGGGGCCGAAGGTCTCCACATCGTTGATGTACAGATAGGGGCCGAACGAGAGCAGCGCAAAGATGAGGGCGAAGGCGGCCCACTGCCAGACGCGGCGGCGATAGCATAGCAGGCCTACGATTGCCAGCAGCAAGGGGAGATAGCCCGCGTTGCTAATCCCCAAAATGTTGCCATAATCGTTGCCGAGGAAATTCTGCGCGGTGGCCCAGCCGCCCCAGATGGGGTTGACCCCATTGGGGGTGACGTAGCTGGTCAAGTCCAGCGAGTGGGCCACTGTCTGTTCGAGCGGGCGTACCATATAGCTGGCGGTCAACGCCTCGCCGATGCTGGCGTAGAGCAAGGGCGCGAGGATGAGCAAAGCTCCGCCTACCGCGAGGGCAAGGTTGCGGATGGCAAACAAGCGAGCGGGCCAATTGCCTTCGCGCAGCAGCAGGTAGACGGCATAGCAGGCGGTGAACACCCCCATGTAGACGAAATGCTGCCAATCGGTCAGCCCGCAGCAGGCCAGAAAAACCGCCGCACCAATCAGCCACTTTTGATTTTGGATTGTGGATTTTAGATTTTGAGTTAGGGGCGCGTCAGTGGCAACGGTGGGCGGGTTGGTCGCTTTGATGAGGCAGAGGATGTAGAGTGGCATCCACTGAGTGGCGAGATGGTCGGCCTGCCCCCCGCCAAAGTATTGCCAGCGGGTGGGGTTGCAGAAGGAGTAGATTAGTCCCACCAGCCACGCGGCAAAGGGGCTGAGGCCGAGGCCGCGACCGAGCGCGTAGGCGGCCAGCGCGGTGAACACGAACGAACCGATAATCAGCAGGTTGGTGGTGATCAGCGGGCCGAGCATCACGGTGAAGGGGAGGGCAAGGAAGCCGTTGAGGGGCGCGTAGGTATGGAACAGCAGGCTGGAGCCGAGCGGATAGTAGACGTAGTCGGAGTAGAAAGGGTTGGTGTGCAGGTCGAGCAGGGCGTAGCGCATCCACCACGTATTCCACACGTTCTGCCAGCCGTCGGTATGGCCGGGCAAATGGTCGGCGATGAGCGGCACGAGGTTGCGGAGCAGCAGCAGGGTGATAAGAAGATAGCTGGCCCCCGGCCATAGGGCGCGGGCGAGGCGAGTGGCACTGGACTGCGGTACGGCGGTGACTGACAAGCGGCTAGACCTTTCCGTGTGGGGCTGCTGGATTGTACCACAACGGTGCCGCCCGCCGCAAGCCAATTAGGGCGGCGCAGGCGCATAAATGAGCGGGGACGCACCCGATGGGATGCGCCCCGCTCATACTGCTATCTACCAGCTACTGGCGGTTTAGTAATCCATGCCGCCACCACCCGGCATCTGGGGCATGGGCTTCTCATCGGGCAGGTCGGTGACGAGGGCCTCGGTGGTCAGCACCATGATGGCGACGCTGGCGGCGTTCTCCACTGCGGTGCGCGTGACCTTGGCCGGGTCGGGCGAGGTTTCCAACATATCCACATACTCGCCGGTCAGCACGTTGTAGCCAATCTTGGGGTTGCCCTGCTCCTTGGCGAGGCGGCGGATGTTCTCCACGATGACCGCCCCGTCTTGGCCGCCATTGATGGCGATTTGGCGGGTCGGCTCTTCGAGGGCGCGGCGCATGATGTTGATGCCGGTCAGCACATCACCCTCCGCCTTGAGGTCGTCTAGCGCGGCACTGGCGTTCATTAGGGTGACACCACCGCCGGGGACGATACCTTCCTCCACCGCGGCGCGGGCGGCAGACAGGGCATCCTCGACACGGTGCTTGCGCTCCTTAAGCTCGGTCTCGGTCGCGCCGCCCACCTTGATGATGGCAACCCCACCGGCCAGCTTGGCGAGCCGCTCTTGCAGCTTCTCGCGGTCGAAGTCGGAAGTGGTCTGCTCGATTTGGCTGCGAATCTCGGCGATGCGGCCCTTAATCGCGGCCTCGTCGCCATGCCCCTCCACGATAGTGGTGTCATCCTTGGTGGATACCACGCGGCGGGCGCGACCGAGGTCAGCCACGGTGGCGGACTCCAGCTTGCGGCCCACTTCCTCGGTGATGAGGGTGCCGCCGGTGAGGATGGCAATGTCGCGCAGCATCTCCTTGCGGCGGTCGCCAAAGCCGGGGGCCTTGACCGCCAGCACGTTGATGGTGCCGCGCAGCCGATTGACCACGAGGGTAGCGATCGCCTCGCCGTCCACATCCTCAGCGATGATGACGAGGTTCTTGCTCACTTGCAGGAGCTTCTCCAGCAGGGGCAGGATGTCGTTGAGGGCACTAATCTTCTTGTCGGTGATGAGGATGTAGGGGTCGTCCAGCACCGCTTCCATGCGGTCAGGGTTGGTGACGAAGTAGGCGGAGATGTAGCCACGGTCGATCTGCATCCCCTCGGTGAACTCCTTCTCCATCCGCAGGCCGCGCGACTCTTCGACGGTGATGACCCCATCGCGGCCCACCTTCTCCTGCACCTCGGCAATGAGGTCGCCGATTTCGCTGTCGGAGCCAGCACTGTTGGTGGCGACGCGGGCAATCTCAGAGCGGTCGCCGCTAACCTCGGTCGCCATCTCCTTGATGCGCTTGATAATCGCGTCGGTCGCCATCTCGATGCC
>JBBSEE010000094.1:0-7972 GCA_038239995.1 Chloroflexia bacterium
AAACCCCGCTGGGGGCTTTTATTTAGTAGTTGCTGATTGCCTTAATTTTAACTGCTATATCTTACGAATCACCACGCCCGCAGGGTAGGGTCGCCATACAATACGAACTCGCGCAAGGTCTTCACATCATCATCGTCGAGCATCCCGTGCTGCTGCAACATGGTTCGCACGTAGTCGCGGCGCGACTCCACTAGGGCGCGGCCCGCGGTCATCCCATTGTACAGATGCTCAAAGAAGAGCGCGGCCAGCAGGTCGGCCTCGGACAGGGGTGGGTCGGGGCGGCCATACGAGGTGACGGTCGAACCCACGAACACCGCCGCCCCGCTAGCCATGAATTGCAAGCAAATCGCCGCCGCGGTGGCCTTGTCGCTGATATACGCCCCATAGCAGCACTCGCTGAACACAAAGGGGGCAAGCTGGCGGATATGCGGCTCCCCCTCCTTGACCTGCTCTGGGCGCATCGCCACCGGGTAGTCGGAACGAATCGCTGGCCCGCTCGGTACGCTCTGGCCGAACCATGGACTGTTGTCTATCACCCCATGCAGGTTGAAGTAGAGGAAGCGATTGGCGAGCCAGTCGCTCTGAAAATCGCCGCTGTTAGTGGGTGGGCAGATGCGTAGCTCCTCGCCGCCATCCACCCGCGTGACCGTCTGGTAGATGAGCCGCGATGAGTTCTGCCAAATCTCCGCGCTGTAGCCGAAGGCCCGCGCGTTGCGCTCCGCCGCTGACAGCAAGGTGGGGGTAGAGTGAGGCGCGTCAAGCGGCATCGTGGCCCGGCCAGTGGGCAAGCCCTTGTCGCCACCGCTACCCGCAAAGGGATGCCAGCAGCCGGGGCGGGAGGTGGGGGCAGGCTTCTGCGCCGCTTGACGAGCCTGCACGCGCAAGCTCCGCGCCTCGATAGCCGTCTGCATCGCTTGCAGCATCGGGCTGGCATCGGCGACCGCGTCGGGCATCCGCCCCACGTAGCGGTCGGGTAGCACATCGTCATCGCCGCGCTGCCCGTAGGGGTTGTCGGACAGCACCTCGGTATCTACGTCAATCACCGGGTTCTCTAGGTTGAAGAAGGGGATGACGGTCGGCCCGCCGAGGATGAGCAGATGCTCGATTTGCTGCCCCCGCGCTTCCAGCGCATCCAGCAGGGCGGCAATCGCCTTGGCCTCAGCTTCGCCCGGCTGTTCACCCAGCGTAAGCGGGGGCAGGCCGAGCGGGGCGAGGCTGGCGGCATCGTCCACATAGGCAAAATAGGCGGATTGCACCTCTTCGTCGGCCAGCCACGCTTGGCGTAGCTGCTCCCCGCTGGCGGTGATGCTTGCCAGCCCCGCTGGGCCGTACTTTGCCAGTAGCCGGGCGCGGCTGCTGATGATCAGGTTCATAGGGGGCGCATCTCACTCCCGCCCCCGCGCCTGCTCGTGCAGCACGATGGCAATCGCCCCCAGCAGCCCCACTTGGTCGCCCAGTTGCGCGGCGGTAATCTCGACCCCCTCCCGCAGGGTGGGCATCGCCCGCTGCTCGACCACGCGGCGGATGGGGGCGAACAGCAAATCACCGGCGTGGCTGACCCCACCGCCAATCACTACCAGTTGGGGGTTGAACAGGTGCAACAGGTTGACGATACCAACCCCGATGTAGAACCCCGCCCGCGCGAATATCGCCTGCGACTCCGCCTCGCCCCGCTCCGCCGCCTCTTGCACCAGCCGCGCGGTGACAGAGGTGGAGCGTTGCTCGGCTAGTTCGCTGAGGATAGGGGCGCGACCCTCGGCCACCAACGCCGCGCCATAGCGGGCCATGGCGGTGCCGCTTGCCAACACTTCAAGGCAGCCGATGTTGCCGCAGTTGCAGCGCGGCCCCTCCGCCTCAATGGTCATATGCCCCACCTCAGTGCCCATCCCCCGCGACCCCACGAATAGCTTGCCGTCAATAATCACCCCGCCGCCGATGCCGGTGCTGACCGTGATGTATATCATGTTCTTGACCCGCTCACGCACCCCGAACAGGTACTCGCCCACGGCGGCAGCGTTCGCATCGTTGGCTAGATACACGGGGATACCCAGCCGCTGCTGCATCATCGCCCGCAGCGGTACACCATCCATGCCCGGTAGGTTGGGGGGCGAATACAGCACCCCGGCGAAGGGGTCAATCGGCCCCGGCGCACCGATGCCGATGCCCGCGATGCGGCTGCTGTCCACCCCCGCCATCACCTCACGGGCGACCCGCTCGATGCGGTTCAGCACCTCATCCTTGCCCCGCTGCGCCTCAGTGGGTAGGGTGGTATATTGCAGCACCTGCCCGTTCAGGTCGCTCAAGCCGCCCATGATTTTGGTGCCGCCCACGTCAATACCGACCACTAGCCCAGTGGTGTCAGTGGGTCGGGTTGCGCGGTCTATGGTGCTGCTCTGCCCCTGCATATCGGTTCCACCCTCGTTCTGTGCCAAATTGGTGTGCGCTAGTATACAATGCGGGCCGTAGGCTTGTCAATTCGTGCATAGAACAAACGAAACATCAATCCCCCAATTTTGGATGGCGAGCGCAACATGACCATGCTCGCAACGCATAGCCAGAGACCCCCGCGGTAGTGATGGTTTGTTACCAAACTCATCATACTTCAAGGGGTCTCTTTTTGCATACCTATAGTTCTGAATATCTGATGCGATGATAAAGTTTCGATGCCTCCCCTCCCACCGGGAGGGGCTGGGGGTGGGAGCGAGTCGTGCCAGTCACTCACCCCCTACCCCTCTCGGCGGGAGGGGAATTGCCACGCGCACCATCACAACTTAGTTGTTTCGGTTCTCATCCCTTAGCGTTGGCCTTGCGTATCTCCCTAATCTCGTGCAGATGTTCCAGCCCGTGACTGAGCATCCCCGTCACCGAGTCGGATAGGTGCGCGGGCTGACCGACGCTGTTAGGGTCGCGGCCATCGCGCATCGTAATTTCGTTGGTGCGGCTGTCGGGTCGCGTCTCTAGCAGTTGTGCGACCTCGGCGCAGGTGGCATGAATGAGGCCCATCGCTGGCCCAATCCCCCGCTTGGCATAGTCCAGCCCCGCGGCGGCAACATCGTTGGGTAGCCAGTTGCTGCCGTACACCCCGCTAGGCTGGGCCACCCCGCAGATTATCTCCCACATGAAGGCGACGCAGCAGTCCGCGGTATGGTGGACTATCTGGCGGATAGACCAGCCGCCTTCCTCCCTCACCATATCGAGGTCGGCCTCGGATAGCCCCGCTACTGCCGCGTCGAAATCGCCGGGGATGCTGGCGAACAGAGCCAACTCCTGCTCTGGGGTGCGCTTCGCGGGGCTAGTGTAGGTGACAGTCAACCCATCGGGGGTGGGGATACGCATCTCACGGTCGCCCCAAGGCTTCTCCTCTAGCACAATACCCTTGACCCCGAAGCCTTCGACGCGGGCATGGTCGGCTTCGAGGTCTGCGCTCTGCCGCCAAATGCCCATCCGTAGCACGCGATGCTCTTCGGCCACGTGCGCGGCCAAATCCGCCTGCGGCCCGAATATCAATATCGGCTGCCCATCCAAGCTCACCTGTGCCACGTCCGCAGCGGGGTCTTGTTCGATTACCGGCAGCATAATCGCATCCCGATAGAACGCAATACTGCTCGCCAAGTCCCCGGTCCTGATTGCGATTGCTGGTTGCTCTGCCATTGCAGTGCCTCCTTTTGTGCTTGAGCAGCCTCATCTAGCGTAGATGTGCTGCCATATCGCGCCTACCTCATCTCCGACGGTTAAACATATGTCTAACATAGATACCGTAATTGTGGGGGCATGGTTCAATTTGGGCCAAAAGAAAAAGGCGGCCTCAGCCGCCTCTTCTCGTGATTGCAGATTACATCTGCTTCATCTTTAATCTTTAATCTTTGGTCTTTAATCTGCCCTTACTGGTTGGCTGCCTGCTTCTTGGTGGGAGCCTTCTGCAAGGTGCGGAGGCAGCGGGTGCAGATGTTTACCTTACGGATTTGCCCGTTGATGTTCAGCCGCGCGTGCTGAATGTTGGGCCGCCACGCGCGATTGGTGACGCGGTGCGAGAAGCTCACGTTGTGGCCCCAAGACGGCGTTTTGCCGCAGATGTCACACTGTCCAGACAATTTATCCCTACCCCCTTTACGAAATCGCGTTTTTAGGTTATTATTACGGTGCAGAAACCCCCGCGTGTCTATCGCCATAATCAGAGCGCAACCATCGCGCCGATGCGTAGCCGCGCCGGAAGCTAATCATACCAAATACTTGCCGATTCTGCAAGTGAAGGAGCAAAATGGACGTGGCCGAAATCCCCAGCAGGGCCTCAGATGAAGGCGTGGAGGGCGACAACCCCACCTCCCGCGTCGGCAAGGTGGAAGTGTCGCCCCAAGCGGTCGCCACCCTAGTCAGCCGCGCGGTACTGAAGTGCTACGGCGTGGTCGGGATGGCCGCCCGTCACCCCCTCGGTCAGCTGCTCGGCATCGAGGAGCGCAACAAGGGGGTGGAGATTGCCTTCGACAACGACAAGCGCAGCGTGACCATTGACCTGTACGTGATTATCGAGTACGGCACCCGCATCTCCGCGGTTGCCAACAATATCATGAGTACGGTCAAGTTCGCGGTCGAGTCCGCCCTCAGCCTGCCAGTGGTGCAGGTCAACGTCAACGTGCAGGGCATAAGGGTCAGCAAGCCGAATGAACTATAACCCACGCCGCCACCCCGGCCCAGTTATTTTGTGGGGGCGCGACTTATCACGCCCCAGCAATTAGGAGAACAACATTGGCTAGCGTCAACGCATCTAACTCATCCCCCGCCGCCGCTCGTCTCCCCCTCGGTGTGGGGGCGACATGGGACGGGCAGAACCTGAAGGCCGCCCTACTCGCCACCGCCGCATGGCTGGAGCAGCACGCCGCCGCCCTCAACGCCCTCAACGTCTACCCCGTGCCCGACGGCGATACCGGCACCAATATGTACCTCACCATGCAGTCTGCGGTGAAGCCAATTGCCGCGTCGCCCACCAATTCCGCCGCCGAGGTGTTGCAGACGGTGGCGAAGGGGGCATTGATGGGGTCGCGGGGCAACTCAGGGGTCATCCTCAGCCAAGTGCTGCGCGGGATGAACGAGGGGTGCAGCGGTAAGGATGCGATTAGTGCCAGCGATTTCGCCGCCGCGATGGAGCAAGCCACCGCCCGCGCCTATCGTGCGGTGCAGAAGCCGGTGGAAGGCACGATCCTCACCGTAGTGCGCGAGATGGCGGAGGCGGCGGCGATTGCCTGCAAACAGGAGAATAGCTTCGGCCACCTGCTGGTGGAGATTTGCAGCGCGGGCAAGGCTAGCGTAGAGCGCACCCCCACCTTGCTGGACAAGCTGAAACAGGCCGGGGTGGTGGATGCTGGGGGGCAAGGGCTATGGGTCATCTTCGATGGGGTGCGCCGCTACGCGCTGGGCGAGGACATTGCCGCCGCGCCGGTGGATTTGCCCGACCCGATGAGCGCGGCTTCCCCCTCGGCCAACCCTCCTGATGTCAACGTCGAACTGGGCGAGTATGGCTATTGCACCAACTTCATGGTCTTTGGCGAACACATTGACTTCGAGGCCGCCCGCGACCAACTGAACAGCATGGGCGAGTCCGCAGTGGTGGTCGGCGACGATACCATGCTGAAGGTGCATATCCACACCGAACACCCCGGATTGGTGCTGGAATACGCGGTGTCGCTGGGCAGCATGAGCCAGATTAAAGTGGACAATATGCAGAACCAGCATGAGCATTTCGTGGAGAGCCACAGCAGCGGCGCGGATTTGACCGCCTTCGCCCCCCCCGGCAGTAGCGGCGCGGCCAGCCCCACCCTGCCATTTGCCACTCCGCAGGCCGAGCAGCAGGCGGGGGTGTGGGCGGATAGCGCAGCGGCAGCGGGGATTGGCCCCGGCGTGGTCGCGGTGGTGTCGGGGCCGGGGTTGGAGCGGGTGTTCCGCAGCATGGGGGCGGGCCGCATCGTCACTGGCGGCCAAACCATGAACCCCAGCACCGCCGACTTGCTCGACGCGGTGGAGAAGCTGCCCAATGCCGAGGTTATCATCCTGCCCAACAATGGCAACATCATTATGGCCGCCAACCAAGTGGAGCAACTGACCAAGAAGCGGGTCAAGGTGGTGCCCACCCGCACCATCCCGCAAGGGGTGGCCGCCTTGCTCGCCCTCAATTATGATACCAACCTTGATACTAACGCGGCGGCGATGCAACAAGCCGCGGAGTCGGTTGCTACTGGCGAAGTCACCACCGCCGTGCGCGACACCAGCATCAACGAAATTGCAGTGAAGGAGGGCGACACCATTGGCCTGCTCAACGATGTCCTCGTCGCCGCTGGCCGCGACCGTGAAAAGATTATCCGTGACCTCATCGCCCAGATGGGGCTGGCGCAGCGCGAGGTGTTGACCCTCTATTACGGCAAGGACATGGAGATGGCGAAGGTGGAGAAGTTGCGCGACGGCATCGCCGAGGCTTACCCCGACCTCATCATCGAGGTAGTAGACGGTGGTCAGCCCTTCTACGACTATATCATCTCGGCGGAGTGAGGGTTCAATGAGCAGCATCAAGATAGTCACCGATAGCACCTGCGACATCCCCGACTACCTACTGAAGCAATACGACATCGGGATCGCCCCCATGCACGTGCAGGTCAATGGCGAGAGCTTCGTTGACCGCATCACCATCAACAGCAGCGAGTTGTTCCGTCGCCTGAACGGGAGCGGGCCAGCAGGGGCGAGTACCGCGCCGCCCTCGGTCGCCACCTTCGAGCGGCTGTTCCGCACCCTCACCCGCCAGTCCGACGTGCTGGTGATTACGGTCAGCAGCAAGTTGAGCGATACCTACAGCGTGGCCCTCCGCGCCCGCGACGGCATGGGTGGGGCGATTGCCGCCCACGTAGCGATTGTGGACTCGCTGTCCGCCTCCATGGGCCTCGGCCTCATCGTCCTCGCGGCGGCCAAAGCGGCCCGCACGGGTCGCTACACCCTCGCGGAGATGGCCTTGATGGTGCAGAGGATGACCACCCAGACCCACGTCGTCTTCTTCGTGGAGACCTACGACTACTTGCAGCAGGGTGGGCGGGCGAGCCGGATTGCCCCCCTCTTGGAGCAACCCGCCACCCGTTCGCTGCTACGGCTGGACGAGGGCAACATCGTGCCCTTCGAGCGGGCGCGGACGCGGGCCAAAGCAATCGAGGGGCTATACAACTTTGTGGAGGATTTCCCCCATGTGGAGGAGCTAGCCTTGATGCAGTGCAACACCCCCAACGAAATTGAAATGCTGCTTACCCGCATCCACCCCATCTACCCCCGCGAACGGGTGCTAGTCACCGAATACAGCGCGGTGTTGGGTACACACCTCGGCCCTATGGCCCTCGGCGCGGCGGTCTACGAAGGAGATGACCGTTGAGCAGCGATGCGCCCACCCGGCGCGTGCGAGTTGTCACCGACAGCACCGCCGACCTGCCCCACGAGGTGGCCCATGAATTGGGTATCAGTGTGGTGCCGCTGAACGTGATTATCGGCAATGAACAGTTCGCCGATGGGGTGGACATGACCGGGCCGGAGTTCTATGCCCGCCTCGCCAGCATGAGGTCGCTGCCCACCACCGCCCAGCCCGCCCCCGGCTTGTTCGCCAACCTCTACGAACTGCTAACCTCGGATGGCAGCGATATTATCTCCCTGCACCTCAGCGGCGAACTCAGTGGGGTGGTGGGAAGTGCCTTCCTCGCCGCCCAAGATTTGGGGCTGGTCAACGCCCCGGTCGGTCCGCGCGTCAGTATCGTGGACACCCGCAGTCTCAGTATGTGCATCGGCTGGATGGCGATATTCGCCGCCCGCGCCGCCAATGAGGGTAAGTCGCTGGACGAAATCGAAGCGTTGGTGCGGGGGATGATACCGCGCGTCCGCATCATGGGGGCGTTCGACACGCTGGAGATGCTGCAACGCGGCGGGCGCATCGGCATGGCTCAAGCCTTCCTCG
>JBBSEE010000095.1:0-7945 GCA_038239995.1 Chloroflexia bacterium
CCACCAGTGGGATAGTTGCCAGCATCCCGGCGTGGGCGGCAGCCACACTGGACTGCACCGCCTCGACGATGCTGGCCTGCTGGGCGGCGGCCTGCTCGAAAGCGCGAGTGGCGGGTTCAAGCGTATCCATAATCGTCTTGTCGCCCAGCTTGCAGCGTCCCCGCCGCGCCAGCGCATCGCAGCCCGCCCGCAGCATCCGCGCCATGGTGGGCAAATCCACGCGCGGAGCCGCCCCCGCCGCAATCCCCGCTTCGATGAACACCGCGCCATACAGCGGCCCGCTCGCCCCCCCCACCGAGGAGACGAGGTTGAGGCCCACCGCCCGCAGCAGCGGCCCGATACCGACCCGCCCTAGCGTGGGCAATTCCTCGCGCACGCTGGCGAAACCGTGCGCCATGTTGCGGCCATGGTCGCCGTCTCCAATCGCGGCATCCAGCGCGGTCAGGTAGTCGCTATTCTCATCCATTGCGGCGGCAAAGCCATTGATGATTTCCCAGAACACATTGGCCTCGATACTGTTGCTGTGCATGATAGTGGCCTAACTAGGTGGGAGCAGGGGTGCGAACGGGGTTGCGTGGGGCCATTATATCACAATTGGGCTGTGTTATAATGGTGAGAGCAAGTTCAGCAAAGAGGCGCGAATATGGCGGTGGCCCGGTTCGGCTTCCGGCTGATGCGCGAGGCTTGAGGCGAGTTTATGTCCACCCTTTACGTGGTCAGCACCCCGATTGGCAACCTTGAGGACATCAGCCTGCGGGCCTTGCGCGTGCTACGCGAGGCGCGGCTGATTGCGGTCGAAGATACCCGCCACGCCCGCAAGCTGCTGCAACATTATCAGATTACCACTCCCACCATCGCCTACCATGAACACATCAAGTATGAGCGCGTCCCCGCCATCCTCACCGCGCTGGCCGAGGGCGATGTGACATTGATTAGCGACGCAGGCACGCCGGGCTTGAGCGACCCCGGCTACGAGCTAATCAATGCGGCGCGTGATGCGGGGCATAGTGTCAATGCGGTGCCGGGGGCGAGTGCGTTGCTGGCCGCGCTGGTGGTCTCTGGCCTACCGTTCGCCCAGTTCACCTACGTCGGCTTCCCACCCCGCCGCAGCAGCGAACGCCGCCAGTGGTTCGCCGCCCTCGCCACCGAACCGCGCCCCCTCGCTCTCTACGAAGCCCCCCACCGCCTGCGCGAGACATTGGCGGATATGCAAGCCGCGCTGGGTGGTAGCAGGCTCATCGTGGTCGCCCGCGAACTGACCAAGCTGCACGAGGAGGTGCGACGCGAGTCCATCACCGAGGCGGTCGCCCACTTCGCCTCCCAACCTCCGCGCGGCGAGTTCGTGCTGCTTATCCCCCCCGCCACCCCTACCGACCCGCCCCCTGCTACGCTGGCGATACCCGACCCGCTGGCGGAGATGGACGCGCTGGTGGCAAGCGGCCTCAGCCCCGCCGCCGCCGCCAAACAACTGGCCGCCACCCTACATCTGTCCCGTCGCGACCTGTATCGGATGTATGTGGAGCGTGAACCCAGCGAGCGATTATCCACCTATGTGTAAAACCTGTGGAAAAATTGTGGGAAAAATGGTGGACAAAGGGACTAGCCAAATTTGACATAATGTGCTAAAATAGACATAAGCAAGCAAGTCGTGCGGCGGGCCACCGTGCGGCAGAGCGCGAGGTTTGGGATTCCTGAAAGCGTGGTACAACCTCATCAGCCACCCTGAACCTACCGTCCAGCCACCAGTAGCCAATTGCGCGGCGCGTGCGCCAGAGAGTGTTGTTGCCACATGGAAAACACTAGCATTGAGGGCTTCCTCACCTTCATTGCCCAGCAAAAGGGATTCACCGTCAACACCATGGCGGCCTACCGCAACGACTTGGGCCAATTCGCCACTTTCCTCCACCCCGATGGTCAAGCTCCCGACTGGGCGAAGATTAAGACGGCGGAGATTGCCGCGTTCGTCAACTTCCTCAAGAACCAGCACTATGCCACCTCCACCGTCGCCCGCAAGGTAGCAGCGGTCAAGTCCTTCTTTCATTACTTGACCACCCAGGGGCTGGTGCGAACCGACCCTACCCACAGCCTCGAATCCCCCCATGTGAACAAGTATCTGCCCAAAGCGATGTCCACCACCGAGATTGGCAGCCTGATGGAGCAGCCGTTGAAGCAGCACAGCCCCGAAGCCTTGCGTGACCGCGCCATGCTGCAACTGCTCTATGCCACCGGCTTGCGGGTCAGTGAACTGGTCGCCCTCGACCTTAGCGATGTGGACTTGGACTTGGGGCAGATACGTTGCGCGGGCAAGGGGGGGCGCAGTCGGATGGTGCCGCTGGCCGGTAGCGTGGCCGTAGAAGCACTGGCCGATTACATCACGCGGGGACGCTCCCAACTCAGCCATGACCTCAGCCAAACCGCCCTGTTCCTCAACCATCGGGGGCAGCGGCTGACGCGGCAAGGCTTCTGGCTTATCCTCAAGGCCTACGCCAACTCCGCAGGCATCGCCAACATCACCCCCCACACCTTGCGCCACTCGTTCGCCACCCACAATTTGGGCAAGGGCATGGCCCTGCGTGACGTGCAGCACCTGCTCGGCCATGCCAGCATCAGCACCACGCAGGTTTATGTCCACCTTAACGGCAATGGACGGGGCGAAGGCCGCCATGAACCCCTCGCTGCTGCCGCAGTCGAGAACGACAATCGGGTCGCTTAGTACCCCGCCAGAGCAGCCAGCGGATTAAGTTCAGCGGAGCAACGGAGCAAGCCGATTAGGTGCTTTGCTCCCGCTTGTTTTCATAGCTGTGAGGCGGTAGTATAAGTTGCCGGTAAGTAAGAGGAGAACCCCATGATTAAGGGTGTGCATACGATGTTCTATTCAGCGCAGGCCGACGCGGTGCGGGCCTTCGTCCGCGACAAGCTGGGCCTGCCTACACCGATACCGGCGGTGGCTGGCTCATCTTCGACTTCCCCGAAGCGGAACTGGGTGTCCACCCGATTGCGGGCGGTGATAGCGTGGTCGCGGACGGCACTCATGTCATCTCCTTCTATTGTGACGATATTGCCATCACCGTGGTCGAACTGAAGTCGCGCGGGGTGGAGTTCAGCGATGAAATCACCGACCGAGGCTACGGCCTATCCACCCACTTCAAGATGCCGGGCAACCTCGAAGTGGAGCTATACCAAGCGCATTACACCAAAAATACACCTAGCTGACAAGGGAACACAACGTGGCAAAGCCAATCGTCGCCATCGTGGGGCGGCCAAACGTGGGCAAATCTACCTTCTTCAATAGGATGATTGGCGAGTCGCTCGCTATCGTCGAGGATGTGCCGGGCACCACCCGCGACCGCCTCTACGGCGATGCCGACTGGGGCGGGGTGAACTTTACCCTCGTGGACACCGCTGGGCTGGAGGTGGAGCCGGGGGTTGACCCCAGTGCCAGCACCAAGGATGCGCTCACCAACGAGGAGCGGCAGCAGATGATTGACGAGATCACCGCCGCACCCGCGAACAAGCCGCCCAAGCCATCGAGGAAGCCGACCTTGTGCTGTTCATGGTGGACGCGCGGTCGGGCCTGACCAGCACCGATCTTGAACTGGCCGACATCCTGCGCCGCTCGGAGAAGCCAGTCATCGTGGTGGCGAACAAGGCGGACAACGATGAGCGGCAGCAGAACGCGGTGGAGTTCTACCAACTCGCCCTCGGCGACCCAGTCGCCATCAGCGCGTTTCATGGCATCAACACCGGCGACCTATTGGACATGATTGTCGCCCATCTGCCTCAGCAGGAGCAGGAGGAGGAGGAGGAAGGCACCCGCATCGCCATCGTGGGCCGCCCCAACGTGGGCAAGAGCCGCCTGCTCAACGCCATCTTCGGGCAGGAGCGGGTGATAGTCAGCGACATCCCCGGCACCACCCGCGACGCGATTGATACCGTGCTGGAATGGAACGACCAGAAGGTGACGCTGATAGACACCGCCGGTATCCGCCGGCGGGGACGCATCGAGCAGGGCATCGAGAAGTACAGCGTCATCCGCACCGTCCGCGCTATCAATCGCGCCGATGTGGTGCTGCTGGTGATAGACGCGAGCGAGGGCTTGACCGCGCAAGACCAGCACATCGCCGGTTACATCCTTGAGGCGAACAAGAGTATGGTGCTGGTGGTGAACAAGTGGGATTTGGTGGAGAAGGACAGCGACACGATGAAGGAGTATGCCACCGACTTGCAGCAGCAGCTAAACTTCATCTCCTACGTGCCGATGGTGTTCATCTCCGCCAAGTTTGGGCAGCGGGTGGTGAAAGTGCTACCGATTGCCATGGGGGTGGCGGCAGAGCGGCGCAAGCGCATCTCCACCGGCCAGCTAAACAAGCTGATGAAGGAGGCGACGCAGGAGCATCAACCCCCCACCAAGCCGGGCAAGTGGGTGAAGTTCTACTATGCCACCCAAGCGGATGTCAGCCCCCCCCACCTTTATCTTCTTCGTCAATGATGCCGAGTTGGTGCATTTCAGCTACCGCCGCTACCTAGAGAACCGCATTCGCCAAGCCTTCGGGTTCGAGGGCACCCCGCTGAAGATGGTATTCCGCAACCGCGAACAGGATGAAAAATAAGGAGGCCTAATCATGTCGCAAACCAATACCGATGAGAGCAGGCGCACCGCATTGACCGGCACAGTGGTGGACATTGCCAACGCGGGCAGCCCCCCCGCCCCTCCCAGCAAGGCCATCGGCGAGGAGGATGACCCGACCGCCCGCGCCTTTACCGTGGGGCCGGATGGGACGGTCACGCCCCCCACGCTGCCCACCAACGCGCCCGCGACTAGTGACGATTTCCTCAAGGCGACCCAGAAACAAGCCGACCTGCTCAATATCTTCTACCAAGATGTGATTAGCCAATCCACCCGCAGCTTCACATGGGCGTTGATTACCGCGGGGGCGGGGGTGATCATCTTCATGGCCGCGCTCACCTTTATGCTGAACAACAGCAAGGATGCCGCGATTATGACCACGGTGGCGGGGGCGATTATCCAAGTGGTGGCGGGCTTGCAGTTCTACCTCTACGCCAAGACCTCGGCGCAACTGAGCAGCTTCCACGTGCGTCTAATGCGCCTGCAACGCTTCCTGCTCGCCAACAATATCGCCAACTCGCTGAGCAGCCCCGCCCGCGACACCGCGATTGCCACGCTGGTCAACACCATCGCCAGCGCGGAGTGGGACAAGGATGTCCCCGATGTGCCGCTGCCCAAGTTATAAGCACTATTTATAGAGAGGAGCGACCCGCATGGATACCACCGAGGCGGCCAACTTCAGCCACTTTGTCGGCCCCGACAGCGGCGACGAGGATATTGCTCTCGACGGCTTTGTTGCCTATGTGTTCACCCACGCAGCGGGCGAGAAAGAGGGGCTACACTACCATCGCCAGAACCACGTGATTATCCTCCGCTCTGGACGGATGCGCTGGACGGTGGGGGGCGACGTAAAGGAGATTACCCCCGGCCACATCGTGGTCAGTAAAGCGGGGGTGGCGCATGGCTACGAGGTGCTGGGCGACGAACCCGCTCACGTGGTCTGCATGGTCATCCCCCCGCCACCGCCCGACGAGCCGGGCAAGTTCGAGGTGGAGCAGGGGTAAGGGCTACTCTAACCGAGGAGATAGGATATGGCGACAAAAATCGTACCTGCCGCGCCGGTGTTGAAGGTCGAGGCCGATAGCACCGTAAAGTTTCGCGGACGGCTGAAGGAAATTGACCTCGCGCATTTTACCTGTCAGATTTACGTTTCGGATACCGAATACGTAACCGGCGCGTTCGACGATGAGTTCGAGTCGCTGGTTCGCTTGGCGTTGGGCCGCGAAGTAGAGGCAGCGGGCGACGCGACCTCGCTGCGGCGCAATGGCAAGGGCTTCACCGTGCGCGAAGTGAGGTTGAAGGAGCTAGATGTATTGCCCGATATGGAATCTAGCTCTTCTCTTCTTCAGCCCTTGCTGGAGCAGACATCAGAAGCAGGCTCGGAACTAGACAAAGGCTGGGCCGAACGTGAGGATTTGAACAGCCTAGAAGAGATTATTAACTATGCCCGCCAACTACGCGGAAAGCCCGCGCTTGCGAAGGAGTGACGGTTGCTCGTCCTAGATACCAACTTGCTAATTGGCCTGCTTCGTCAGTATCCAGCCGCCCTCAAATGGTTTAAGTCCGTCGTGCATGAATCGCCGATTATCCCCGGCTTTGTGGTGATGGAGCTTGTGGCGGGCTGCAAGAATAAACGGGAATTGCTGGAAGTGGACCAGCTAGTCAAGACATTCCCCGTATACTGGCCGACGGCAAGCGAGGCAAGCAACAGCTTGGAATACCTCAAAGCTTATTACAAGATGAGTGGACGCGGCATTGTGGATGCCCTAATCGCGGCCTGTGCCATAGGCCTCCGCGCTCCACTTTGCACCTTCGATAAGGACTTCAGACCCGTTCCCCGATTGAAGATTATCGAACCTTACGTGTTGCCGCAGAGATAACCTCTCAACGTCAACCCCAATCGCCCCCCGCATCCAGTCTGGCACTCGCGTGGCCCGCTGGCTGGCGGCATCTACGCACACCAGCGAACCGTAGGACTCGACCAGCAATTCGTCACCGCGCCGAAACTGGTGGCGGAAGTAGATGCCCGCCGCGCTGACCCGCTCGATGGCCGAGTGGATGGTGAGGATGTCGCCTAGATAGGCGGGGCGATAGTAGTTGACCTCGAACCCCGACATGAAGAAGGCTAGCCCGCGCTCCTTCAGCACGGCGAAACCCATCCCCACCGCCTCATCTAGTTCAGTGCCATTGCGCTCCGCCCATGGCAGGTATCGCTCCCAACTGAGGTTGAACACATCGGTGTCCAGCGCGGTGACGCGGAAGCTGATTTCGTGGTAGGGGCGACCTTGCTCATCACGGGCGAACACCCCTCCCAGCACTGGACGGGGGTCGGGCACGGGGTCGGGTTGACCGGCGGTGGCAATCGCCTCCCGCGCCCAATCGGGCACCCGCACCGGCTGGCCGCTCGCCCCATCCACCCACACCAACGTGCCGGTCGCGTCCAGTAGCACGGTGTCGGCGCGGCGGAACTGGTGGAGGAAGCGTTCCGACGAGTTGCCCACCTCGGCAATCGTCGAGCGCACGGTGATGATTTGGTCCAGAAAGGCGGGCTGGCGGTAGCGCGTCTCCAGCCCGCGCAGCAGGCTAATCGCCCCATCGCTCTGTCGCTGTTCATGGGTGATGCCTAGCGCGTGGTGCAACTCGGTAGCGTTGCGCTCGCACCAAGGTAGATACCGCTCCCAGCTTAGGTTGTACACATCGGTGTCCAGCGCAGTGACGCGGAACACCAGTTCATGGTACGCCCGCCCCTGCTCGTCCCGGCCAAAGATGCCCCCCAACACCCGCTGCTGCTCACTCATCGCCACCAACCTTGTGATTTTGGATTTTAGATTTTGGATTTTGGATTGTTGTAACACTCAGGCGCACCTTGATACGCCCATACAATCCCCAACTCAAAATAGAAGTTACGCAGTTAGGCAGGGCGGATGCGATTCGCCCCTACATCAACCGGCCAATTCCAGATGCAACTGCGTAACTACTATCAAAACCCGTAACTCATAACTCAAAACTCAAAACTCATAACTTATTGACGAACCGCCACGCCGACGCGATCATCTGGGCAAGGTCGGGGTAGCGGGGCTGCCAGCCCAGTTCGCGGCGGATGCGGTCACTGCTGGCGACTAGGGTGGCGGGGTCGCCGGGGCGGCGGGGGCCGAAGCGCATCTCGATGGGCTGGCCGGTCACTTGCCTTGCCACCTCGATAATTTGCCGGTTGGAGAAGCCCTGCCCGCTGCCGAGGTTGTATATCACGCTCTCGCGCTGCTCCAACGCGCCGAGGGCGAGGATGTGAGCGGTGGCAAGGTCTACGACATGAACGTA
>JBBSEE010000096.1:0-7886 GCA_038239995.1 Chloroflexia bacterium
CTGATTCAGTTGCAGATGGAAGGGGCGGTCGGCTAATGACAGCAGCGGTAGAGCAACGCCCCGCTATCAGTCGAATGATGGTGGAGCAGATTAGCGAACAAGGCGGCGAACCGGGGTGGCTGCGCGACAGCCGCCTTGCCGCCTTCGACTTGTACCATCAGATGCAGTGGCCGCCGCACACCCAAGACGGCTGGCGGCGGATTGACCTCCGCAAGATTGACCTCGACGGCTTGTCGCCGATGACCGATAGCAAGGGCGCGATGCCCCCGCCAATCCTCAGCGATAGTGCCCGCGGCGGGTTGGTAGCCCAGAGCGGCCTGAATGCCCAGCAAATCGAACTTAGTGACGCGCTCAAGCAGCAGGGGGTCATCTTCACCACCCTAGCGCAGGCGGTGCAGGTCATGCCCCAACTGGTGCAGCTACACCTCGGCGCGGCGATTAAGGCCAACCTGAACCGCTTTACCGCCCTCAACACGGCCATGTGGCAAGGCGGCGTGTTCCTCTATGTGCCCAAGAACGTGAAGGTGGAGCTTCCCCTGCACGCGCTGATGGGCAGCGATGCGGACGGCGCGATGTTCACCCGCACCCTGATACTGACCGACCATAACAGTGAGGTCACGTTCGTATCCGCCAACCCCCCCAACGCGGCGGCCACCTTCCACACCAACGTGAGCGAGATTTATGTGGGCGAAGGGTCGCGGCTACGCTACGTCCACCTGCAACAGTGGGGCGAGCAGACCAACGACATCAGCTTCCAACGGGCGATGCTCAACCCCAGCAGCAAGCTGGAGCTGTACAACATCGGGCTGGGCGGTAATATCAGCCGCTTGCAGATTGATGCCGCCCAAACCGGCGCGGGCAGCGAAGCGCAACTGACCGGCCTCTATTTCCCGCGCGGCAGTCAATACCTAGAGTACAACACCCTACAAGACCACGCCGCCACCGCCACCACCAGCAACCTACTGTTCAAGGGTGTAAACGAGGATAGTGCCCGCAGCGTGTTTGAGGGGCTGATACTGGTGCGCCCAGAGGGGACGCAGAGCAGCAGCGGTATGACCAACCGCAACCTGCTGCTCAGTAAGACCGCCCACGCCGACTCGGTGCCCAATCTAGAGATTAAGGCCAACGACATCCTCAAGTGTTCGCACGCCTCCTCGCTCGGCCCGGTGGATAATGAAGCTCTGTTCTACCTGATGAGTCGCGGTATCCCCCAAGAGGTCGCCAAGCAGATTATCGTGGAGGGTTTCTTCGCTGAGGTCATCAACCGATTGGGCGTGGCCGAACTGGAAACCTACCTCAGCGATACCATCAAGCGCAAGCTGGGGGTGAGCAGCGAACTGGACGTGTGGAGCAGCTAATGGAGAAGGTGAAGGTTGCGGAGATTGGCGACCTAGATGACAACGAGGCAATGGCGGTAGAAGCAGGCGGCAAGGAGCTAGCCTTGTACCGTGTGTGTGGACGGTTCTATGCTAGCGACGACATCTGTTCGCACGCCTACTCCAAGCTGTCCGAGGGCTGGCTGGATGATGAGGATTGCGCGATTGAGTGCGCCCTGCACGGCTCCAAGTTCAACCTAGAGACCGGCAAACCGATGAGCCTACCCGCAACCAAGCCGATACGGGTGTATAATGTGGTGGTAGAAGGAAACTCGGTATACGTCGAGATATAGCCGATGAACGCAGCCAGCCCGACGGCAACTACGGATAAGGGGGTGTACGGTTATCTGACCGCGCACCCCCTTGTTTTGTTGCTGCCTATCTGCGCGGCAATTGCCCTGCTCCGCTTCGACCCCAACATGGACTACGTGTGGGACGACTCAGTCTATCGGCTGATGGCCGCCACGCTGCGTAATGGGCAGGGGTTGGTATTTGTAAACGACCCCCACCTTGCTCCCGCCAGCCTATATCCGGTCGGCTTCCCCTTGCTGCTGACCCTGATTAGCCTGATATGGAATGACCCGCTCGTCTATAAGTTCGTGATGGTTGGCCTCTATCTCTGACCGTGACCCTGCTCTACCGCTTCTTTAGCCGCCGCTATGGGGTGGCGGTCGCCCTCTTTGTCGCTGCCGGGCTTGGGCTGAACGCCTACCCGATTTTCTACTCCTCGTGCATCTTCCCTGAGATAGCCTATACCCTGTGCAGCGTGCTGGGCTGGTTCGCTTTGCTCCGCTATCGGGCGGCATCGCGCACGGTGGGTTGGGTGTTGCTGCTGGCGGCAATTACCCTGAACGCGGCGATATATCTGCGCTCGGTGGGGCTGACCTTGCTATTCGCGGCGATATTGTGGCTGCTGTGGCAACGGGCGTGGCTGAAGGCTGCTGCCCTGCCGATTGCCGCCCTGCTCCTCAGCCTGCCGCTGCAACTCGGCTGGGTGTTCGGCACTGCCGCTACATGGCAAGGGGGGTATGGCAAGTTTCTGGCGATTAGGGATACGCTCAGTTTGTTGCCGCAGCAAGTGGTGGGTTATATCTTCAACGTGACGCGGCTGCTGCTAGAGTGGCCTTATCAGGGGTTGCAGAACGCTGCTCTGCCCGCCCCGCTGTTCAACCTGCTGTTGGTCGGCTTGCTGGCACTGACTGTCGGTCTACTCATATTGGGTGTAGTACGGCAACGCGACGCGGCAGGGCAACTGTTCCTACTCTACACCGCGCTGTACATGGGCGTGCTGATGGTGGTGTGGCCCTACGCGGCCCATCCTCGCTTCATGCTGCCCATCCTGCCGATACTGCTGTTCTATCTGTTCAGCGGGCGCAAGCGGTGGCGCGGTCATGGTCGGGGAGGCGGGTGGCAATCGCCCTGCTGCTCATCGTGGTCGGTTGCAGCTTGGACCAGCAGCTAGACGAGGGGTTGAGCGAGGGCGACAACTTGGTGAAGAACGCGGCGGAGTACCAGCAGCCCAGCCACTATCCACCCGACCGTGCTAACTACATCGTGGCCGCCCAGTGGCTGGCCGCTCATTCGCCCGCCGATGCCGTGATTATATGCGACTTCCCCTACGACTTCTACTGGTGGAGCGGGCGGCGCACGTTGGTGTACCAGACCGTAGATGGAGTCGTCACCCCGCTGCAAGCTGGCGACTACGTGGCAGTGGACGCGGGCGCATTGGCCGCCCCCGACCCACTGGGCCGCTACATCGCCGCGCATCCGCAGCAATTACAGCTAATCTATGAAACCCAAGCGGGGGATGCGGCACGTATATACAAGGTAGTGAAGTGATGAGTTTTGAGTTTTGAGTTTTGAGTTATGAATTGGGGATGAAGCTGTAGGGGTGGGTTGCGTTCGCCCTGCCGATTATGGACGCAGGTCGGTCTTCCATGTGATCTCGCAGTGGCTACAGGCGACAATTTGGCGGTCAACTTCGGGGATTTGTACGGCAATATACACATCACCCGCCGCCTCACCCGCGCCGCAGTTGGGGCAGACGAGGGGGAGCAGCCGTCGCCGCCGCTCGATAGAGATGAGGATGCCATAGCCGAGCATGGCGAAAGCCACGAACACTAGCCCACCCGCGCAACCGGCCATCATCACAATCGGACTGTTGCCGAACCGACTGGTCAGGTAGATGACCAGCAGGCCGAGCGCGATGAGGATGAGCGGTAGACGGATAGGATAGCGGTCGTAGAGCAGTTCGATAATATCAGATGTTTGGTCGTCGCGCTTCGAGTGCTGCACTTGTACCCCCGCGAGTTTGGGTTGCTAAATCTTATACCATTATACCCGCTGCCGCGGTTCAATTCCCGCGCGGAGATTAACAGAATCTAACCCAATTGGCCGCTCCCCGCCCACCAGTGGGGGTGGGTTTGTGATATAATTAGGCGGACTGGTTAAAGAAGGGGATGATGCCAATTGCCTAGTGTGTCGGTTGCCCAAGCAGAAGCCCCCTGCGTCCTCGCCCTCGACATCGGCACTAGTTCACTGCGGGCGGCGGTGTACGATGGCGCGGGCCGCTATGTGGACGGCACGCGGGTGCAGATTGCCAACCTCGTGCATACTACCGCCACTGGCGGGGTGGAACTCGACCCCCTGCGCCTGCTGCACAATGTGGAGGAGGCGATTGATGGGGTGCTGGCAAGGGCGGGCAAGCTGGCGGACCAAATCGGCGCGGTGGGGATTGACACCTTCTGGCACAGCCTGATGGGGGTGGATACCAACTTCAACCCACTCACCCCCATCTACACGTGGGCGGACACGCGGGCTAGTGCCGCCGCCGCCGACCTGCGCGAGAAGCTGGATGAGGACAAGATTCACCAGCGCACCGGCTGTATGCTGCACCCCAGCTACCCCGCCGCCAAGCTGCATTGGCTGGCGAAGACCGACCGCGAACTGTACTATAGCGTACCGCGCTGGGTGTCGTTCGGCGAGTATATGTACCTCACCCTCTTTGGCAGCGCGACGGTGGGGCTTTCGATGGCAAGCGGCACTGGCCTGCTCAACCGTCGCACCCGTAACTGGGATGCCGAGGTGATGGCCGCCCTGCCGCTCACCCCCGCCAAGCTGTCACCGCTAGGCGATTTGGATGCGCCGATGCAAGGGCTGGGCCACGAGTATGCGGGCCGCTGGCCCAGCTTGGCAAAGGTGGCATGGCTACCTGCGGTGGGCGACGGCGCAGCCAACAACATCGGCTCCGGTTGCGCCAGCCCTCAGCATATCGCGATGACGGTGGGCACCAGCGGGGCGATGCGGGTGGCGGCGGGCAAACTGGTGAAAGTCCCCGCCGGATTGTGGTGCTACTTCGTGGACCGCGACCGCCCCATCTACGGCGGGGCTTTGAGCGAGGGCGGCGGGGTGGTGGCGTGGCTGTGGAACACGCTGCGGCTGGGCGACATGAATATCGCCGAGAGCGAGGCTAGCATGGCGACGATGACCCCCGATTCGCATGGCTTGACCCTGCTGCCCTTCCTTGCCGGTGAACGCAGCCCCGGCTATGCGGGCGACGCGCGGGGGGCGATTATCGGTCTCAGCCTGCACACCGACCCGCTGGATATTTTGCGGGCGGGGCTGGAGGCCATCGCCTACCGATTTGCGCTGGTATACGACTTGCTAGGCAATATTGCGAACAGTGATGCCGAGATTATTGCCAGCGGCGGCGGCCTCACCCACTCTTCCGTCTGGACCCAAATCATCGCCGACGCGCTGGGCCGCCCTATCACCCTTGCCGAGGTGGAGGAAGCCAGCGAACGTGGCAGCGCGTTGCTGGCCTTGCAGACGATTGGCGCAATCAAGGCGGCGGACGCGGCGGTAGATTTGGGCCGCCGCTTCGAGCCGAACATGGAGCATCATGCTATCTACCGCGCCGCCATCGCGCGGCAACAGGAACTGTATGGCCTGCTCGTCACCCCAGAGGGACACTGATTACATTCTACCTTCTACCTTCAGAGGAGAGACTGATGACTGTAACTGACCGCAACGCTAGTAAGCTAGACCAGTTGTGCATCAACGCGATACGGGTGCTGTCTATGGACGCGGTGCAAAAGGCGAACAGCGGCCACCCTGGTATGCCGATGGGGATGGCGGCGATTGCCTACGTGCTGTGGAGCCGCTATATGCGCTACAACCCCCGCGACCCCAAGTGGCCCGACCGCGACCGTTTCGTCCTCAGCAACGGACACGGCTCGATGCTGCTCTATAGCCTGCTCTATCTGACCGGCTTCGACCTGAGTTTGGACGACCTGAAGCAGTTTCGGCAACTGGGCAGCATCACCCCCGGCCACCCCGAATATGGGATGACCGCTGGGGTAGAGACCACTACCGGCCCGCTGGGGCAGGGCTTCACCAACGCGGTGGGGATGGCAATCGCCGAGGCCCACCTTGCCGCCACCTTCAATCGCCCCGACCACCCGATTATTGACCACTACACCTACGTGTTTTGCAGCGACGGCGACCTTGAGGAAGGGGTCAGCCACGAAGCGGCTAGTCTAGCGGGCAACCTGCGTCTCGGCAAGCTCATTTACTTCTACGACGACAACCACATCAGCATCGAGGGCGACACCAGCGTGACCTTCACCGACGATAGCGGCAAGCGGTTCGAGGCATACGGCTGGCACGTGCAGTACGCCGACGGCCACGACTTGCAGCAGATTGAGGCAGCGATTCGCCAAGCCCACGCCATGCCAGACCGCCCCCACCTGATAGTCTGCCGCACCCACATTGGCTACGGCAGCGCGAAGACGCAGGATACTGGCGACGCGCATGGCAAGCCGCTCGGTGCTGACGAGGTGATTGCCACCAAACACGCCTACGGCTACCCCAGCGACGAGCCGTTCTTCGTCCCCGATGAGGCGATGACCGAGTGGCGGAAGATGAGCCAGCGGGGGGAGATGCTACAGGCGGAGTGGCGCAAGCGGTTCGATGCCTACACCGCCGCCCACCCCGACGAGGCTGCGGAGTTCAAGCGCAGGCTGGCGGGTGAACTGCCACCGGGCTGGGCTGACAGCCTGCCCACCTTCGAGCCGGGCGGCAAGGACCTTGCTACCCGCGTGACCAGCGGGCAGAGCATCAACGCGCTTGCCAAGCAGATGCCCGAACTGGTGGGTGGCAGTGCCGACCTCGCGGGCAGCAACGATACGTGGATGAAGGAGCTTCCCCCCTTCCAGCACGACAACTATGCGGGCCGCAACTTCCACTTCGGGGTGCGCGAACACAATATGGGCGGAGTGCTGAACGGGATGGCCTATCATGGAGGGGTGCGCCCGTTTGGAGCTACTTTCCTCGCCTTCTACGATTATATGCGCCCGCCGGTGCGTCTCGCCGCCCTCAGCCACATCAACCCCATCTTCGTCTACACCCACGACAGCATCGGGCAGGGTGAGGACGGCCCCACCCATTCGCCAGTCGAGCAACTCCTAGGCCTCCGCGCCGTGCCAAACCTCGTGGAGATACGGGCCGCCGACGGCAACGAGTCTGCCGCCGCGTGGAAAACAGCCATCGAGCAGACCAATCGCCCCACCGCCCTCATCTTCACCCGCCAGCCGCTACCCACCCTTGCGGGGACGAAGGAGAAAGCGATGCAGGGGGTACCCTGTGGCGCATACATCCTCAGCGACTGCAACGGCCCGCCGGACATCATCCTGATGGGCAGCGGCAGTGAGGTCAGCCTGCTGATCGCCGCCCAACCCAAGCTAGCCGAGCAGGGGGTGAAGGTGCGGGTGGTCAGCTTCCCCAGTTGGCGACTGTTCCGCGACCAAACTCAAGAGTACCGCGACAGCGTGCTGCTCCCCACCGTGCGAGTGCGCCTCGCAGTCGAGGCCGCCTCGCCAATTGGCTGGGAACGCTGGGTCGGCGAACAGGGAGGCACCATCTGCGTTGACCGTTTCGGTGCCTCCGCCCCCGTCAAGGACGTGATGCCCGCCTACGGCTTCAGCGTGGACAACGTAGTCGCCACCGCCCTCAAGATGCTGGGCAAGGGTGACACTAGCGACAACCCCCAGCAACCCCAACAAACCAACAGCGGCGACAACCCCGGTCGCGCCCCCTCCGGCTCCGAGGGACACTCGTAAAGACAGTGATGAGTGATGAGTGATGAGTGATGAGTGATGAATGGTAAATGGTAAATGGTAAATGGTAAATGCAAGCTGAAGCGCATCAACCTAAAGCCTCTCCCAGCGGGAAACCCCCTTGTGGGGTTCCCTGTGGGTAGGTTGGTGAGGGAGAAGCTCGCCCCGCAGCAACGTTCATCGCCACAACGGCCAGCCAGCGGATTAGGTTCAGCGGAGCAGCGGAAAAAGCGAACGTAGGGGCGGGTTGCACTCGCCCACCCGAAGCGCACCAACGCTCATCGCCACAACGCAACATTGACGTAGGGGCGAATCGCATCCGCCCACCCGAAGCGCGCCAACGTTCATCGCCACAACGCAACATTGACGTAGGGGCGGGTTGCACTCGCCCACC
>JBBSEE010000097.1:0-7874 GCA_038239995.1 Chloroflexia bacterium
AGAGTGGACGCAGTTGGTGGGAGAGTAAGCACCAGATTATGCGGGCGGCAATTCGCAGCTATCTAGAAGCACCCGCTTATACGATGCTAGGTCATACGAACCCCCATGCTGCGTAACTCCTAAGAATAGCCATGTCACCACCGCCCACATTATAGGCAGCCGGGGCCAGAATTGGCAAGTTGCAACTTTATGGCCGCGATTTGCGTAGATGTGCAACAAGGCCGCGTCAGCCAGTTGCGCTTTACCAAGTTTGTGCTATAATGTACGTGGCTTGTTCGAGATAAACAGCGGGCGCGGGCAGGTGGAAATCAAGCCGCAACCACTGTTGATGGGCGTGGCGGCACGCCCACCGTAGACACAAGGCAGCTAGCTGCCACACTAACCAAAAGGAGGTGAGCCAAGTTGCATCACATCATCAACGTGCTGCTGCAAGTGCCCCAAGTTACCCCCCGCAACCCGACCGATATAGACTTCGGCAACGTTGCCCTGCAAGTGCTGTTCGCGCTGCTGTGGGGCATCATCGGCGCGGTGGTATTCTCCATCGTCATTGCCCTAGCAATGCGGGTCTTCAGTGCCCTGACCCCCGGCATTGACGAAATGGCCGAACTGAAGAAGGGCAACCTCGCGGTCGGTATCATCATGGCGGGATACGTGCTAACCGTTTCGATTGTGGTCATCGCGATTCTGATCAAGCCGTAGTCGCAGACACCACAGGGCGGGTCGCAAGGCTATGCCCTGTCGCTCAAGGAAGGACAAGCCCGCATGAGCAAACCCAACCGCTTTACCTACGTGTTGCTAGTTGCCGCGCTGGTGGGTATCTGCTTCAGCCTCGCGCCGGGGGCAGTCCGCGCTGGCAATCTCGCCCCGCCCCGCCTCAGCCCGCTATCCGGCCCATCCATGTCGGTGCAGAGCGGGGTGCTGGCCGCCGGTAAGTACAGCTACATCGTCGCTTTCAGCGATGGCGACCCCAACTCGCAGAACATCCAAAACCCCGCCGACGGCGCATCCTTCGATGCCAACGTCACACAGGTTGTGGCCTTCTTTGCGATTAAGGGCAATGATGCCTCGGTTCCCAGCGTCACCATCTCCGCCACAATTGACTTCATGTCGCCCAGCGGCGTGCTGGTCAAGAGTACATGGGCGGACAGCAAGGATAGCATCACCACCGGCAAGGGCGATTACGACAAAGGTTCGCTGGTCGCCAAGATTGTGCCGATCAAGGGTAGCTCCAACGCCAAGCTGCTCGGCACATGGAACGTCAGCTTCGCGGTCAACGGCCAGAACCTCACCACCGAGAGCTTCACCCTCGTCAGGGCGGGGTCAACCACCACCAAGATAACCCCCCAGTCGGGCACGCCCACCAGTAATCAAACTCCCACCCCTGAACCAGCCATCACTCCGGTGGCCGGTAACGTACCCGCCGCCTGCACCACCGCCAGCACCTCGTCCGACCCGGTTACTCAAGTCCACGACTGCCTCGAAGGGCTAGGCTACGATGTGCTGGATACCGACCAGTCCACCACCCAGTCGAAGGCGAAAATCGCCTACGTGCTATCCAGCATGGCCGACCCCCAGCGCGATTTTTACAACAGTGCCACCGCCAACCAGTTGTTCTACTCCTACGAGGTGCTGGCAATCGCCTGGTCGGACAGCGACGCGATGTCGGTGCAATTCGCCTACGACAAGCAATTCACCATCGTCACCATCGCCAACATAAGTGACTGGACCACCTTCATCAAGAGCTACAACCCCAACGACACGCAGAGTACAGCGAATGCGTGGAACACCTTCTCTAATGCGATGCAGGTAGGCATCTACGACAACAACGCGCAGGCGATGCTTACCGACCAGCAGACTAAGGACTTCGCTACCAAGCATTTCGGCAGCACCAGTACCGACCCGACCAACCCTAACGGGTCAAACGCGCCGCTGGGCGACCCTAACAACCCGGCTAATAGCCGCGTGGGGCGGGTCAGCGTGTCAGCGGATACCATCTCCCTGCCCCCCGATGGGGTCAGTACCAGTGAGATTACCATCAAGGTGTATGACCGCCAAGGCAAGCCCATGCCCAAGCAGGAAGTCGCCTTCACGGTTAGCGGGGCGGCGGCGGGCAAGCTGAAGCCAGCATCCACTTCCACCGACCCCAGCGGCAAGGCGGCCACCACCTACACTGCCGGGCGCACCACTGGCAGCATCACTATCGTGGCCGAATCGGGCGGGGTGCGCGGCACCGCCACCCTCAACCAATCCACCTCTGATATACCGACCACCCCAGTTGCAGGCGACTCCAGCGCAACGGTGCAGAGTAACCTCACCTCCGCTGGCTATGACGTGACCAAGGTCGGCACCCTCAGCGACGGCACCCCCTACGTGGTGATGGCTCGCGCCTCCGCCACGCTGGACAAGCAGTTGCTCATCCAGATACTCAGCGGCTGGCAGTCGCTAGCCACCAACTACCCCACTGCCACCGCTTACATCGTGATGACCACCTTCGCGGCCAAAGGCACCAA
This sequence comes from Chloroflexia bacterium, assembly GCA_038239995.1. Taxonomy (GTDB): domain Bacteria; phylum Chloroflexota; class Chloroflexia; order QHBQ01; family QHBQ01; genus QHBQ01. Next base: position 2,511 of record JBBSEE010000097.1, read on the forward strand.
CTACGGGGTAGTCTGGGGTATCAGCAGCAAGGACTTTGCCCAACTGGTGGATGACCTCAACGCGGGCACGCAGGACAAGATTACCGACGCACAGACCATCATCAGCACCGCGATTAACAACGCCCAAGTTATCAACCTCGACACCGGCCAAGCGGTCAGCAACGGCAAGGACTTCATCAACAAGAACTTCGGCGGCTAACGGTGCCCCGCATCCCCGCCCAGTCACAGTATCGAAAGGAGAACTAGCAAGCAATGCACATCATTTACCATCTGGCCCAGGCTCTGCCACCTATCACCCAGTCAGGCAGCTCCGTTGACTTCGGCAAGCTCATCGTCAACGTCCTGTTCGCCCTCGGCTGGAGTATCGTGGGGGCGATTGTCTTCACCATCGTGGTCGCCATCGCGATGCGGGTGTTCAGCGCGATGACACCGGGGATTGACGAAATGGCGGAGATACGCAACGGCAACGTCGCAGTCGCGCTGGTGATGTTCGCCTTCCTCATCGCCGTATCCACCGTCGTCGCCACCATCTTGCTCAAGTTACACCCACCCTATTCGGGGAGGCTATCACCGCTAAGTTAATGCGCTTCACACGGGCGCAATGAATTGCGCCCCTACATGGCTAAACCGATGTAGGGACGCAATTTATTGCGCCCTTTGCCCAGCATTAACCCGCATTAAGTCGAGCGAAGATGGTGAAGAATAGCGGAGGTCTGGGGGTTAGCCCCCAGCGGGTGATGGTAGATGTGGCTGAACGTGCCTATCAATCCCCAAGCTCTTTTTGGGGGCTGACCCCCAGACCCCCTGATGCACCCCTACCGCGCGGCTATACCCCGCCGCCTGTAAAGGAGACCGAGGCTGGCTCATGCGTGAGTCGGCCTCTGCTTATTGGGCTACGAATATCATGTGTGCGGAGTTGGCATCGAAGGGGTCGAGGTCGTAGGAGCCGTACACCCGCTCTAGCTGATAACCGCTGGCGGCGAGCAGGTGTTCCATCTCGTAGCGGTAGGTGTAGCGTAGGGTGAGCGGGGCAAGGGTGCGGCGCAGGCTGCCGTCCAACTTGACCTCGTCGTAAATGAAGGTGACTTGCTCAAGCTGGGTGGCGGGGTCGTAGCGGGAGGTCAGCCACTTTTGCACCGTGCCACCCTCGTGGTCGGGGTAGCTGCCCTGTAGGTAGAGGCTATCGTCGGGGCGGCCCGATTGGCTGGGCCATAGCGCAGGGCCGGTTAGGGCGATAATCAGCCGCCCATGCGCGGCAAGGTGGGGGCGGAGGCGGCGCAAGGTGGCCCACTGCTGCTCCACGCTGGTGAGGTACTGAAAGGTGTTCAGCGCGATGAGCATCAGGTCGGCGCGATAGTCAGGCGGCAGGTTCACGCTGGACATATCGGCGGTGAGTAGGGCGTAGTCGGCTACCCCCGCCGCCGCCAATCGTTCGCCCGCCACCGCCAGCATTGCCGCTGAAGCATCAACCCCGGTCACTTCGCCGCCCTGCGCGGCGAGGGGAACAAGTAGCCGCCCCGTACCGCATCCAAGCTCTAGGATTTTGGATTTTGGATTTTGGATTTTGGATTTTGCATCAATCATCCCGCCCCCCTTTGGGGGGAGGTTAGGTGGGGGGAGCGGCGCGTAGATGCTGGCATAGTTGAGGTAGAAGTCCATATCCTCATCGTAATCGGCGTATTCGAGGTCATAGAAGGCGGCGAAGCGGTCTAGCACCGCAGGCGGATTGGGGGCATCCATGAAAAATACGGCGTGGGTACTCCCGACTTCAAGCGGGATGGGAAACGCCGCCTCCTAAGTCATTCAACAGGCACATTTCCCCTTGCGCCCGCTGAGATAGTTGGTTTGACAACGCTCATTACATATGGTATAACACCCATATGCAAAGAACTATTCGTCTAGGGTTGCATACCAACACCGAACAGCGTAGGGTTCTGGCGGAAACTACCAGCCAGTTTACCCTAGCTTTTAACATGGTGGCCGCTTATGGTTGGCAAAGCCACGAAAAGAACGGTGTACGCTTGCATCACGCCACTTACTATGCCGCCAAAGCTGAAGCCGCTGGCTTGGTTAGCGACCTCATTATTCAAGCCCGGGTCAAAGCCACTGAAGCCCTTGCTTCTGCGTTCACCCGCTTGAAGAATGGGCGCAAAGCCAGCCAACCCCGCGCGAAGTTCTGCCCGCCGCGTTACAATGAGAAAACCTACAGCGTGGATTGGAATAGTGATACCGTCGCCCTCTCGGTGGTGGGCAGCAAGGGCAAACGGTTGCGCTTGCGTTTCACCTTGCCTGCCTATGCCACAAAGTATCATGGCTGTGCGGTTGACAGTGCAGATCTCCTCGAACGCAAGGGCAAGTGGTACTTGCACATCGTTGTCACCGTACCAGATGTTGAACCCATCCCCAGTGCTGAAACCATAGGCGTAGATTTGGGTATCAACCATCCTGCGGTAACATCGAAGCGCAAGTTCTACGGCACTGCCCACTGGAAAGAAGTAGACCGCCGCTACTTCCGTATTAAACGAAAGCTGCAATCCAAAGGAACAAAGTCGGCTCACCGCCATCTTCGCAAGCTGGCGGGCAAGCAGCTGCGTTTCCACCGGGATTGTGATCATGTTCTCAGCCACCGCATTGTTGACAGTACCGCGGTCGGGGCAACCATCGTGATTGAGAACCTTAGCGAAATCAGGAGCAGGGTTAGGAGGAGGCATGGCGAACAGATGCGCCGTCTGCATAGCTGGACATTCGCTCAGTTGCGCGGCTTCCTTACCTACAAGGGTGAGGAGCGGAGTGTTAAAGTTGTCGCTATCGATCCACGTCATACGTCGCAAACCTGCTCTCGCTGTGGGTACACCCACAAGTCTAATCGTAAGTCTCAATCCCTGTTTCTGTGTCAACGCTGCGGATACCAACTCAACGCCGACCTCAACGCTAGCTACAACATTAGAAACAAACACCTTGCCAGTTTCAGTACATCTCTAGCTGGTGGGCGGCCATCAAACCGCCTATCGTCTCAGGCTACGCAAGTAGCTTAGGGACAAACCCCCGCCTTTAGGCGGCGGGTATTTGATGTCAAGCTCCTTTGGCCGCGTTGACCAGCTGTTGCAGCAAGGCGGCCTCAGTGGCGCGGTCGGTGACTTCGCCATCCAGCCGAGCGCGGAGCAACTCATCGAGTATCGGCTTATAGGCTTTGCCGGGGGGCAGGCCGAGGTTGGCAAGGTAGTTGCCGTCCAGTTCCGGCTTGACGTGGGCCAGTTCGCGGCGGTAGCGGTCAATCTTGTTCACTGCATCGGTAAGCGCGGGTGGGGCGGCGGCACCGTATGAAGCGAGCGCGTAGGTGGTCGCTAGCAGCACAGTGTCACCGTAGGAGTGCATCAGATGGTAGATGTCGCTGTTGCGCGGCGCAGCGTACAGGTCGGTGATTTGTCCCCGCAGGTGATGCGCGGCGGCCAGCATCGCCCGCATCTCCGCGCCGAGGTTGAGGCGGTCGGCGATTTGCCCCCGCTGCTCGTCGCTGAGGCGATAGGTTAGCAGGATGAGGGCGATAGCCGCTTGCAAGTCGGGCGGTTCGGTGCGGGCCACTGCGGCCACCCGCATCGCCAGCCAATCATCCCATCTCAGTGTGGGGTGGATCGCGGCCAAAGCCCCAAGCTCGGCGAGGCGGGCCAGCATCGTGGCGGCACGGTCTTCACGCAGCACCCGCTCCAACTCGTGGCGCACCCGGTCGGGGCTGAGGAGGGCTATCAGCCCCCCGCTGACCGCTGCAACCAGTAGCTGCTCGGTGTGGGTTTCGATTTGGAAGCCCAGCCGCTGCTCATAACGCACCGCACGGAAGATACGGGTGGGATCGTCGCGGAAGCTGGCCTCGTGCAGCACGCGGATGAGCTTGCCGTTCAGGTCGGACAGGCCGCCGTAGGGGTCAATCAGGGCATAATCACCCAGTCGCACCACCAGCGCGTTGATGCTGAAGTCGCGGCGGGCGAGGTCAACCGTGATGTCGTCCACGAAACTGACCGTAGGCAGCGCGGCGGGGGTGGCATAGGTCTCGCGGCGAGTGGTAGCGAAATCCAACAGCTTCGCAGGGGCGGGGCGGGTCGCCTTCCCCTTCTGTTCCGCATGGTCGAGGATGTTCAGGCTGGCGGTGCCGAATTGGGGGTGGGTGGTGACGCTGGCGATGGGGGTGGGTGAGTTGGCGTTGATGCGCTCGGCCACCTCGTGGGCGAGGGCAATCGCGTCCCCGGCCACCGCGATGTCCACATCGAGGTTGGGACGACCCAGCAACACGTCGCGGACGAACCCGCACATGATGTACACCGCCAACCCGCGCCGCTGCCCCTCATCCGTCACTATCGCCAACGCTTGCCGATAGCGGTCGGGCAGCCACGCTTCGATTTTCGACTTTAGATTTTGGGTGATGGCTTGCTGGTCAGGGGTAAGCATAGCCGCAGTATAGCACAGGGCGCGGGGACGGGCAAGATTGCGGGGCGGAGGGGCGATGCGGTATACTGGGGCCGATGAGCGAACTACGTAGACAGAACGGCAAGCGTGAACCCGCGCTGGAGCAATCCCGCGAGGTGGCAACCACCGCCCTACTAGAGGCGTTGCTGTTCGTGGCGGGCGAACCGTTGAGCATCGGCGCACTGGCGAAGGCGATGCTGGTCAGTGCCCGCGAGGTGGAGGATGCGCTAGTCAGTTTGCAGGACGAGTTGACCACGCGGGGGCGGGGGGTGCTGGTGCAAAGGATGGGCGAACAGGTACAGATGGTCAGTGCCCCCGCCGCCGCCCCCTATGTCGCCCGCCTGCTGGGGGTGCAAGCCGACACCCACCTGAGCAACGCCGCGCTAGAGACGCTCGCCCTCGTCGCCTACCGCCAGCCGGTGACGCGGGCGATGATTGAGGCGGTGCGCGGGGTGGATAGCGGCGGGGTAGTCAACACCCTGCTGGCTCGCGGCCTCATCGAAGAGACAGGCCGCCTCGAAACCGCCGGTCGCCCTATCCTCTACGCCACCACTACCGCCTTCCTCCGCTACTTCGGGCTATCCAACCTCGAAGAGCTACCCAGCTTGTAACGAAGGTAGAACGAAGTGATGAGTGATGAATGGTAAATGGTAAATGGTGACTGAGCTGCATTCGTAACTCAAACCTCAAACCTCAAACTTAACCCCCCGCAGCTTGGCGATTACCCCCGGCAGCACCGCTAGCAGGTAGCCCACATCCGCGTCGGTGTTGTTCGCTCCAAGGCTGAGGCGCAGGCTGCTGATTGCCAGCTTGTCGGGTACGCCGATGGCCCGTAGCACGTGGCTGGGTTCGATTGACCCGCTCTGGCAGGCACTGGCCGAGCTAGCCGCGATGCCGAGCAGGTCG
>JBBSEE010000098.1:0-7857 GCA_038239995.1 Chloroflexia bacterium
GGGGACACGGATGAACTCATGGTAGGGGTGACCGGCGGCGTGGTGCGCGGCTAGCAATTCAGTTAGGTTGTGGATGTCCATATTTATTCCTCGATTATCGGGGTAGGCTCTACTGGCACTACCCCATTCGTGCCTAGCGCAGTAGGGTCGGCATCTTTGGGGCCGATCGGCCCGCCCCGCCGCGCCTTCGCCCCCCATCGCTCAATCGTCACCTCTAGCATGATGGTGGAGCGCAACTCGTCAATAGGGGCGGCGCGGTAGTCTTGCCCCGCGCTGCGCCCCGCAAAGTAGCGGCCAATCATCGCGGTGAATATCCGCTGCTTCTCCGCTACATCGGTAATCTCCCGCGCCCGCCCGTAGCAAACCACGCTGCGATAGTTCATCGAGTGATTGGGGGCGGTGCGCGAGTAAACCAGCCCGTCGAGGATGAGGACATTGATGCACACTGCCGCGCCATCCGCAATCGTGGTCAGGCTACCACTCTCCGGTGAGCCGTGCAGGTAGATGCGCTCCGGCTGCGCAGGGTCGTAATGATAGGTGAAGGGGATGACGTTGGGTTGGCCGTCCACGTTGTAGCCGACATGGGCGACCAGACCTTTAGCCAATATCGCGGCGGCCTCGTCGGGCACGGCGCGTTCGGAGTGACGGTTGATAGTGGCAACTTGGGGCATAGTTCTTCTCCTTTAGCTAAGGACATAATTTGCTGACAACCTGCATAGTTCCATTATAATGGAACAGACACAGGTAAGCAAAGGTTCTGAAGTAACCGCATAACTCGGAAGGAAGGGCGGCGTGTTGACAGACCATTGGCTAGGTGTATAATGAGGCCGAATTGTTACCTTATTAACGTATCGGCGTGATTGCGCCTGAGAAGGAGAGTATGGTGAAGAAGAGAGGCTTTTGGCATCGCGGCGGGCCAGTGTTGACGCTGGCTTTGCTTTTCCTATTGTTCGCCGCGCTAGCGATTATCGGCGTGGACAGGTCAGCAGTGGCAGCGGCCAGCACTCCACCCGCTGCTGGTCAGCAACCACTTAAGCCGCCCCCCGACGACCAGACGGGCGGGACGCAAAACCCCTTTACCGCCCGCCCCGCCGAAGCCCCCTTCGGCGCGGATGTACGAGTGATTACCGACACCACTACCCAATCGCACAACGAGCCGAGCATCGCGGTCAACCCCGCCAACCGCGACAACCTCGTGGCTGGCTCAAACGACTACCGCGAGGGGGGCAGCAACAACATCGCCGCCTATTACTACGTAAGCGACGATGGTGGACAGACGTGGGCCAATGGCAAGCTGCCGGGGCTAGCCACTCCGCCGGTGATTCAAGGCGATATGGCGGTCGCCTTCGGGCCGAACAACTGGGTGTATTACAACTTCCTCAACTTTGTGCGGACCGGCAGCAACTCGCAGGAGGGGGTATGGGCCTCGGCCTCTTCCGACGGCGGCCACCACTGGGGCAACCCGGTGCTAGTCGCCGATGGCTTCAGCCAGTACAGTGTGGACAAGGAATATATCATCGCCGACAACAGCAACAGTGCCTATCGCGGCAACGTGTATAGCTGCTGGACCAACTTTGGCTCGCCAACTGGCATCCACTTCAACCGCTCGACCAACAATGGCACGAGTTGGAGCAGCCCGGCCACCTACATCGGCACCGGCAACGACCAAGGTTGCGACCCCGCGGTTGGCCCCAACGGTGAGGTATACGTCGCCTTCAGCGGCAACAGCGGGGGCAACGCCATCGTGCTGAACAAATCCACCAATGGGGGGGTCAGCTTCACGGGGCCGACCCGCATCAGCGGGCTAGTGGACATTGGCAGCCCGCCGGGCGGTTATCGCGCCTCCTCCTTCCCTTCCATCGCCGCTAACCCCACCAATGGCACCCTCCATGTGGTCTGGCCGGCGGTCAATGGCAGCGACCCTGCCGACATCATGTACAGCCGTAGCATTAACGGCGGCAGCACGTGGTCAACCCCGATTAAATTGAATGACGATAGCGGCAGCCACTGGCAGTTCATGCCTTGGATTGATGTCTCGCCCACCGGCGTAGTTGGGGTCTCGTGGAATGACACCCGCAGCGATGCAGCCAATCGCAACTACGACGAGTATTACATCCAGTCCACCGATGATGGGTTGACATGGACGCGCAACTATCGGGTCAGCACCGTGACCTCCACCCCCCCGACCATCAATGGCAACTTCATCGGTGACTACACCGGCATCATCATGGACGATATGTATGTGCATCCCATCTGGTGCGACACCCGCGAGGGCAACACGGTAATATATACCAATCGCGCCCTCATCAGCGCATTTGGCGGCGGCACGACCACGCCCACCCCTACCCCCGCCCCGCCCACCAATACCTCCACCAGCACCGCTACTAACACCCCCGCTCCACCCACCAACACCCCCACCAGCACCGCTACTAACACCCCCGCTCCGCCCACCAGCACGCCCACCAACACGCCCGCCCCGCCCACCAGCACCCCGACGCTGACTCCCACCGATTGCCCCAACCCGTTCGTGGACATCAACGGCAATACCTTCTACACCGCTATCCACTACCTGTACTGTCGCGGGGTGGTGAACGGGATTGACCCCAGCCACTTTGGGCCTTCTGGCACGGCGACCCGCGCCCAGTTCGCTAAGGTGGTGGTGCTAGGCTTCGGCATCGCTCCTTACACGCCTTCCATGCCCGACTTTACCGACGTATCCAGCGGCTACTTTGCCTTCGCGTACATCGAGGCGGGCTTCCACGCCGGTATCCTCAACGGCTTCGACCCGGCTACTTGCGCGGCTAATGGCGTGACATACCCTTGTTACCTGCCCAACCTTGCCATCACGCGCGGGCAAATCACCAAGCTGGTGGTACTCGCCGCGCACTACGCGCTGGTCACGCCGCTGGGTGGGGGTCAGACCTACACCGATGTGCCACCCACCAACCCCTTCTACCTGTTCGTCGAAACCGCCCACTACAAAGGGGTGGTCAATGGCTTCCCCGACGGCAGCTTCAAGCCCAACCAAAGCGTCCAACGCGACCAGATGTGCCAGATTGTGTACAAGGGCATCATCACCCCGTGAATCATTATCTTTGCCCCTACGTGTATTTCGCCTTAGCCAATCATGACGTAGGGGCAACCATAGTGCGTACATCAATAACGAAGGAGATAAGTCCGATGGCTGAGAGTTCGATGGTGAAGAAGCTGGGGATGAAGCCGGGGCAGCGCATCTTGACCCTGAACCCCCCGGCGGGGTACATCGCCCAGCTAGGTGAACTGCCAGCGGGGACCACCCTGACCGACCAGCCGGGCGGCGAGTTCGACGCGGTGCAACTGTTCGTCGCCAGTAAGGCCGAGCTTGAACGCGCGGTGGCGGGGGCAATTGCGGCGGTGCGGCAGGGAGGGATGTTGTGGATTGCCTACCCCAAGAAGAGTTCGAGACAGCATAGCGACCTCAGCCGCAACATATTGTGGCAGACATTGCTAGAGAGCGGCTGGCAGGGAGTGTTCCTCATCGCCATAGACGATACATGGTCGGCGATGCGCTTCCGCCCCGACGCGGAGGTCAAGTCGGGGCGATTATGCCCATCCCCCACATCCCCACTAACTTGCTCTTTCCTCGCCCCCGATTTGACTCTAGGGCGGCTTAGTGATACACTGTTACAACGGAGCGGCCTAAGATTGTTCCCCACGATGTCACAGAAGAAGTCGGAATAGGACGAACCTCGGTTCGCGTTGTCCCCCATCGCTAACCCCGACTTGTTCGCTAGTGGCTAGCGGGCTAGCAATCACCGCGCCAATTATCGTTTGGCCCTAGATAGGCAAGAAGAAAGGGACACTAGAATGGTACGCAGTAGAAAGCTGTACGCCCTGCTGGCCGTGTTGGCTCTAGTAGCCACCATGTTGAGCGGGATGACGATGAGCCTCGCGGCTAATGGTACGACCGGCGATACCCCCGCCCCCAAGAAGGCGGTCAGTCCGGACCAGAACCCCTACAGCCCCCAGTGGCTGGCCGCCAATCACGGTAAGTTCGACAACATCTGGACGGCCCGATACGAAACCGAGTTGCAGAAGATGCAGCAGGGCGGCGCACTCAGTAGCCCGAACAGCCCCAACTTTGGCACCGATGTGCGAATGTCCAACGCCGGTTTCGCCGGTAGCCAGAACGAGTTTCAGATTGCGATTAACCCCAACAACAGCAACTTCGCGGTCGGCTCCTCCAACGATGGCCGCGCGGCGGGGGTGGGGCTATATCGCACCACCGACGCGGGCCAGACGTGGACCGCCTTCGATGCGCCGATTGGCACCTCGGCCTGCTGCGACCCCGGCGTGGTCTACTCCTACGACGGCATTGTCTATGCCGCGATTCTGGACACCAGCCCATCCGTCACTTATGTGATTAGCTCCAGCGATAACGGCTTGACGTGGAGCGCACCCACCTCCATGGCCACCCCCGACCGCCCCAACATCACGGTGGACAACGGCCCGACCAGCCCGCGACGCGGCACCGTCTATGTCACCTACAGTGAATTGCCGGGCAGCAATCGGATCAAGGGTTACAAGTCCACCGACCATGGCTTGACATGGGGTAGCACCTTCTTCGTCGGTGACTTTGCCCCCGCCGCTGGCTATGAGCAAGCCAGCAACCCGATAGTCGCCTCGGACGGCACCCTATACGTCGGCTACCAGCAGTACACTGACTCCAGCGTCGGCTGCTCGGCGGGGGTGCAGAATGTGCTAGCGAAGTCCACCGATGGTGGCGCAACCTTTACCTACACAGTGGTGCCCATCGTACAGGGTGGAGCCTGTTCGTCCGCCCAAGCAGGGCGCGGCATCTTCTGCGTCAACGCGGGCGGCAGCAGCTTCCGCAGCCGCAGCCAGTTCGTCGTCGGCATCAAGCCCACCGACCCCAACACCGTGTATGTGGTTTACTCCGGCGGCGACTTGGAGAGCGCGTACACCTGCTCCGGCTCCAACGGCTTCCATAGCGACATCTTGTTTAGAAAATCTACCGACGGCGGAGCCACCTTCTCGGCGGCCTCGAAGATAAACACCGACGCACAGGGCAAGGACCAATACTTCCCCTGGATGGCGGTCTCGCCCAACGGTGCCCTGCACGTGGGCTGGAACGACCGCCGCGAGGATGCCAACGACTTCCTCAGCCGCTGGTATCAAGCCGTCTCCTTCAACGGGGGCACCACTTGGACCGAGTCGCCAGTCGCCGACGTGCAGACCCAGCCGTCCACCTTCATCGGTGACTATCACGGTTTGGCCGCTACCGACAACCTAGAGTTGGGGATGTGGTGGGACTCGCGCATCAGCGCGACCGGCGACCCCTACACCGACCCCAACAACCCCGGCGGCGGTGGTACCCCCACCCCGACCAATACCCCGGGTGGCCCCACCAACACTCCCACCCCCACCCGCACCTCCACACTGACCGCAACCCCCACCCCCTGCTTGGGGCCGGAAGTGGTGCAGAATGGCGGGTTCGAGAGCGGCCTCACCTCGTGGACGATTGATGGCAACGCTCCTAGCCCCGTCATCTCCACCGCCCAAGCGCACAGCGGGGTTAACTCCGTCCTGCTCGGTACCGTGTCGGGTGGCGAACCGCTGGGGGATGGCTCCCTCTACCAGACCGTCACCGTACCGGCAGCGGGGGGCACTCTCAGCTACTGGTACTTCCCCGGCACGGTGGATACCATCGCCTTCGACTGGCAGGATGCCTACGTCACCGACAATAGTGGCACCATCCTTGCCACCCTCATGCACATCGCCTCCAATACCCAGACGTGGACCAACGTCAGCTTCAACATGAACCCCTACGCCGGTCAAACCGTCCGCATCAAGTTCTTGGTGCATCAAGACGGCTTCGGCGACGACACCTTTATGTACGTGGATGATGTCAGCCTGCGGGCACCCGGTGTCTGCGGTGCGACCAACACCCCGACCAACACCCCGGGGCCAGCGACCAACACCCCGACCAACACGCCAGTGGTGCCCACCAACACCCCGACCAACACGCCGACCGTGACTCCGACCCGTACCAACACCCCGACCACCACCAACACGGCCAGCCCCACCGCCACCCCTTGCTCCTCGACTACGGTGCTGACCGAGAGCTTCACCACTGGCACGCTGGGGGTGTTCACCTCCACCGTCAACCCACCGGGCGGCCCCGGCGGCTGGTCTACGGTGACGACCAACACCAACTCTGCCCCGTTCTCCGCCTTCAGCCCCGACCTGAACAACGTCGCCGACCAGCGGCTGACCACCATCGCCCCGATTATCATCCCCGGCGTGGCGACCAGTGCCCAACTCAGCTTCTATCACAGCTACAGCTTCGAGGGCACTACTAGCCACTTCGATGGTGGAGTATTGGAAATATCCACCGACAGCGGTGCAACATGGGTGGATGCAGGGTCGAACATCACCCAGAACGGTTACAACGGCACCCTTAGCGCGTGCTGCTCCAACCCGCTGGCTGGTCGGCAGGCATGGACGGGGGCGCAGAATACCTACTACCAGACCCTCGTCAACCTGTCCCCCTACATCGGGCAGAGCATCATGTTCCGCTTCCGCCAGGGCGATGATAGCTCCGCCAATGTCACCGGCTGGTTCGTGGATGATGTGCAAGTGGTGATTGGCGGGCCTTGCCTTGCCACCAACACCCCGACCAACACGCCAGTGGTGCCGACCAACACCCCGACCAACACGCCGGTAGTGCCGACCAACACCCCGACCAACACGCCGGTAGTGCCAACCATCACCCCGACCAACACGCCAGTGGTGCCGACCAACACCCCGACCAACACGCCAGTGGTGCCGACCAACACCCCGACCAACACGCCAGTGGTGCCGACCAACACCCCGACCAACACGCCTGCACCACCGACTAACACCCCGACCATGACCCCGACCCCCAACCCCTGCTTGGGTATCAACGAGGGCTTCGAGGTTGCGCCGCCCGCTAGTTGGCCGGTAATCAACAACAGCCAACCGCTAGGCGGCCTGAACTGGTTCCAAGGCAACGACGCGGTGTTCAGTGCCCAGTCTGGCCCCACCAACTCCTACGCAGGGGTGAACTTCAACAGTGGGTTGGGGATTGCGACCATCAGCGACTGGATGCTCAGTCCGCAGGTCAGCCTTGCCAATGGCAACACCTTCACCTTCTGGACCCGCACCGTCACCACCGATACCTTCCCCGACCGGATGCAGGTGCGCCTCAGCACTAGCGGGGCTAGCACTAACGTGGGCACCCTCGCTGAAGACGTGGGCGACTTCACCATGGTGCTGACCGACATCAACCCCACCGAGGTGCTGCACGGCTATCCCATAGTGTGGACGCAGTACAGCCTGACCCTGAGCGGCATCAGCGGCACCCAGTCTGGACGGTTCGCCTTCCGCTACTACGTGCATAACGGTGGGCCGGGCGGGTCGAACTCCGACTACATCGGGGTAGACACGGTTAGCTACGACCCCTGCCCGCCCACGCCGACCCCCACCAACACGGTCGGCCCCGCCACCAATACGCCCACCAACACGCCGAGCGCACCAACTAACACGCCGACCAACACACCAGCAGCACCCACCGACACGCCGACCAACACGCCGGTGCCTGCCACCAACACCCCGACGGTTACGCCCACCGATTGCCCGAACCCGTTCGTGGACATCAACGGCAATACCTTCTACTTCGCTATCCACTACCTCTACTGTCGCGGGGTGGTCAATGGGGTGGACGGCACGCACTTCGCCCCGACTAGTACGGCCACCCGCGCCCAGTTCGCTAAGGTGGTGGTGCTAGGCTTCGGCATCCCACCCTACACCCCCACCGGCCAACCCGACTTCACC